>JAUXAH010000358.1 GCA_030614945.1 Phycisphaerae bacterium | reverse complement strand
ATGTGGTGAGCTAGCCTGGACTTCCCATTTCCAGCGTCAGAGTAGATCTCGATTAGGTGGTTCCCGACCAGCTCTTGGAGCTTATCGAAGGCCGTTTTCTGCGTAGTTGGGCGTGTATACTTTGGTGTAGATTGTGATGTACATTGTGGTGTAACTGGAATCGGGCTACTCGCCTTGAACTTCTCAGCCTCGTCCATCGCCTGCTGCATGTACTCTATGGGGTCAGCCTTGGGCTCTAGCTTGGGTTCGATTTCAGGCGGCACTTCTGGGTTCGGTTTCGACGGCTCCGCGCTGATGAGCTTGGTGATGTCCGACCGCGCCTTGAGCAGCCAGTCGGCCAGCAAGCTCGACATATCGTTGGGAACCCTGTACCTCCCCGCCTTCCAAACCTTGTTCCTAATCGGGATGTCCTGCTTGAATTCTATCACTCGCTCCAATCACTCACCTCCCGCTTTTTCGGTCGAGCGCAAAGCGTGATTCAGCGCTATCAGTGGCAGCACGTTCCAATTTATGTCATTCTCACGGACTAGGCCCAGTTTGACGAAAAGCTCCGAGATCAGCTCTTGGGTCTTGAGTTCCTTGCGGTATTCCTTTCTTATCTTCTGCATCCTTTCGTAGAGGAGCAAGGCCGCCATCCATCGCCCGATCTCATCCTTACTGAGCTTGTGCCGAGATCCGTCCTCCAAGGCTATCTCAATGCCGACAACCTCAAGCTCTCTTGTTTTTTCCAATCAATCACCCTTTTTGCTTTTTCCCGACGGTCGAGCGCGACGCAAAATTTTCTTGAGGCGAGATAGCAAACTTGGATGCCATCTTTCTCGGTGTTCATCGGCACAGCCAAAGCATACATGAACTTTGCATTGGGCGCAAATCGAGCCTGTTTTTGTATCGCATTCAAAGCAAGATTCAGCCATCTTGCCGCGCCCTCCCCCGCATTTGAGTCATTTCCTTAATGTATGCGTCCCAGCCGTTCTTGCGAATCCACATAACATGGGTGATGGTGGCTTGGTGCATAGCCCCCGTACAATCCTCACCAGAAACGCCAACGACTGCTTTGGACAATTCTTTTGCGTCCTCGTTGTCCTCACTGATAATGCCGTAGACATGTTGGTAGCTGTGGAACTTCGGGTCGGTGTTCGGATGTTCGTCTAGCCACCTGAGACCAGCCACGACCATCTTTCTGCAAGTGGCTTCATATCCCCCGCCAAACCCGCTAATCTCAATCATATTGTCGGGGAACTGATAGTCAGCCATCATCCCTCACCCCTTCGAGCTTGAGGCGCGGAGCCGGGGCGGGCAGGAGGCAAAAGGGCCGAGGAGGTATTCTCAAAACCCGATTGTAGTCCCGCCCCGATCCGCTTCTCTCCCGCTGGCCCGACACCCCCACCCTGGCCGACTCCCGGAATGTCGGAGGGTATTGCGGCCGGCTAGTCGGACCAACGGGAGCTTGACGGTTGATGAAAAGGTTTGCCTGAACGAGCGCTCGGATGAGGTGTGAGGATCTAACAAAAAGCGTCCCAAAAATATCAAGATGGGGCTTCACCTTGGACGGGTGCATGAACTCATACTTGAACCCGTCCTTCGCCCCTATGCCCTGGTGGAGTTCCAAGCCCTCCATGTTCTTGAAGTCAGCCCGTGGTCCCTCGATGTCCCAGTATTCCGTGAGAGTCCGCCCGTCGTTCGCGCTCACCTTGACGAACAGCCCTTTCTCACCACATCGGGGGCAGCAATAGCTCGGGGCGTACAGCTTGAAGAACGTGAGGGGGATCTCGCCTAGCTTCTGGTGGATGACGGGGAGGGGCTTCATTCTAACGCCTCCAGATAATTCAGGTACAGGACGCCCCACCCGTTCAGGCGGTAGTACCAAACGCCACCCTTGAAAATTCGGTCCACGTACATGTCATCGTTCAGTCGGTCGAGTTCCTCGAGGATGGTTTCTCGGTCCTCGATGAAATGCCCGGTGAGGTTCTCCATCGTGATGTGGTTGTCGGAGTTCAGGTATCGGATGAGCGGCAGCGGCGTGTCGGCCTCGTAAATCGATGGCGGCTGATGAGTCACAAACCAAACAGTCGCAAAAATTATAGTGCCCATGCAACCAATAACAAATATGATGAATGCGTATTCCCAGCATATCCAGCCTCGCTCCCCCATCTTGTGGGCCTTTGTCCGCGGCGTTGGAGGTCGCAGGCCGCAGGAAGACATTAGCATCCCTTCACCCACTTGAATTTTACGCCAAGAATTGCGAGAATGCCCCCAGCCAAAAAAACAATGCCAGCTAACGCAAAAGCAAAGTTGACAAGTACTCCTGCAATAAATAATATAGAATAAGCAAACACCCCAAATGCTAGCAGAATGGAGATGGGCAAGGAACGGCCTATGCGAGAATGTATTATCAACAGATACAGCGGAGAGAGTATTGCGAACACGATTGCTTGTTTTAGGGTAATCTCCAAGGGCTTGCATTTCTCAGCCATCAGCAGCCCTCCTTGTCTTTGCACTTGCGAACCTGCATCGTTACATCTACCAGAAATAAACAAAACCCAGTGATGAACACGAGGATCCAGATTATAGAAGGAACCATATTCAACAATCCTCCGTCTTCGGCTTCGCTAGTCGAAGGCCGTTTTTCC
>JAUXAH010000527.1 GCA_030614945.1 Phycisphaerae bacterium | reverse complement strand
TGGGTGGAGGCGAAGCCAAAGGGATAAGGGTTTATCTGGATTCCATGGGGATAGTTTTGAGGGATCCTGATGTAGAATTTGTCCAACATATGATTATGCTGTTTACTTTAAGATATGTAAGAAGTGAAGATTTAGTTTATTAGCGGGTGGTGGTTAAAGGATGCGTGAATATTCTGGTTTATCCACTGATAAGAAACCGAATTATGTTGATATTGATTCAACATATTTTGAAACCGACACATATAAAATATATAGATTTAATGGATTAAGCTGGGATCTATTAACTCGGGAATTAAAGGAATTTGATGTAACTGATCGACCCATTCGGACACAAGGTACAAATGATGGAATACAATATGGCGATGAAGTAGAAACTGTGAAAGCTGATACAGATTATGAGTTGTTACTTTATAAAACTTTCGGTCGTTTTTCGAGACTAATAGGTAGTCTGGTTTGGGTCGAATATGATATAGAGTTTCAATTGAAAGCTGGGAATGAGACTGCAGATTTAAGATGGAAACTGCAGGCAAGAGATCTAGGTGGAATCTGGACTGATATGTGTGCGGAACAAACAGCGGATAACATTGGAATTAGTTATGTGGATAAAAAAATTAGTGGATATTTAGATATTAAAACAAATATAACTAGAATACCATTTGAAATCAGGTTAACATTTCAGTCCAATGAGTCAGCTCCAGGCATAGCGATTGGACGTATTAAGAATACAACCTTTATTCGGATGGTTGGAGGAGGGTAGATGATGGAGTCGATAGGTGAGGAAAAAGTAAATGTTCGAGAAATAAATAAGTATCTTGCAATTTTTGAACCTGATGAAGAGGGAAAGAAGATTGTGAAAATACAAGTTAAGAACGGAAAATTAGATATTCAATATGAGGGAGGTGAATAAGTAATGGCAATACAGAGTTTTCAATTAGACCCAGATGCGGTAGCCTACACCGATGATGAAATTGTAGGAAAGGTGAATACAGCAAATGCTAATATTTCAAGAGCAGGTTCTGTTTTAGCTGCAGCAAGGCCAATTGCTGCTGGAGAAGTCGGTGCAACAGAATTAGAACATGAGGCATTTTTGGCAGCGGAAAAGACTAAACTTGGTGATGTTGAGAAAGGTGCCAAGGATTTGCAGATAATTTCAGATTGGGTAGCCTCAACTGTTTATGCGTTAGGAGATATTGTAAAACCAACTGCGCCTAATGATTACAAATATATTTGCACAGTTGCTGGAACTTCTGGTGCAAGTGAGCCAACTTGGGGAACAACCGAGGGTGGCGAAATTGTTGATAGTACTGTAACTTGGACCTGCTGGAAATATGTAGCTTCTACAGTTGATGCTGATAAACTTGTAGATGGCGTAACTAATAAGGCATTTACTGCTACCGAAGATACAAAATTAGCTGGAGTAGAAGCAAATGCTAAAGACGATCAGTCTGGCGCAGAGATTAAGACTGCATACGAAGCTGAAACAGGTGCCTATAATGCTACTAAAGATACCAAATTGAGTGGAATAGAAGAGAATGCCAAGGATGACCAAGATGGTGCAGAAATTAGAGACCTTGTTGTTGCTTTGGCTGATGTAGATAGAAAGATAGTTTTAACCAATCCATCAACTGGAGAATTTAAGATAACAGCAATACAAAGAGATGCTGCTGGTGAATTAGATATT
>JAUXAH010000028.1 GCA_030614945.1 Phycisphaerae bacterium | reverse complement strand
CAAAGACCTGGGAAGGTATGGCCGGCGCCGTCGCAACGGCAATGATAGTTGCTGTTCTCTTTGCCGTAAGTTGTGATATAATTACAATGGCCTGGTGGTTGGCAGCAATCTTTGGCTTTTGTTTTGCCTTTATAGCCCAGGCCGGTGATTTGGTCGAGTCGATGATAAAGCGAGACGCCGAACAAAAGGATTCAGCAAGCAATGTGCCGGGCTTCGGCGGAATATTGGACATTATTGATTCGCCGCTGCTCGCAGCGCCGTTTGCGTATTTGTTTTTTATGTTCGGCATCGCCCAGTAGAGGAATACTTTGGAAGTTACCCTACAATTAGATTCAGCTCACAAGCAGCTTGAGCTGTTCGGCCCTGCCGACAGTCACCTTCGTCTTTTGCGCCAATCCCTCGGCGTCCAAATCACCGCCCGCCAGGCCAATTTAATAATCGCCGGCAAGGAAAAAAGTGTAAACAGGGCCGCTGAGATCATCGACAGAATGCAAAAACACCTCATCAAACGCCGCTCGCTCACCGCTGCGGATGTAACCGCTTTTCTCGCTAAAGACAATTCACCCCTAACTGCCGAGACCAGCGAGGCCATTAGCGTCTATTCCCACAAAAAGGTTATCGAACCATCCACCAAGGGACAGCTAAAATACGTCGAAGCAATGTTGGCCAACGACCTTATCTTTTGTATAGGACCGGCCGGAACCGGAAAAACATACCTGGCCGTCGCAGTGGCGGTCTCAATGCTGAAGAAAAAGCAAATCAGGAGAATCGTTCTTGCTCGCCCCGCTGTGGAGGCAGGTGAAAAACTCGGCTTCCTCCCGGGCGATATACAGGCAAAGGTAAATCCATATCTTCGTCCCCTCTTTGACGCCCTCGAAGATATGATGGATTTCGCCCAGATGAAAAAATTTATGGAACTGGATATTATCGAAATTATCCCCCTTGCCTTTATGCGTGGCCGAACATTAAATGAAGCCGTCATCATCTGTGACGAAGCCCAGAATACCTCGCCCCTGCAGATGCTAATGGTCTTGACAAGATTGGGCCACGGCTCCAAAATGATAATAAACGGCGACATAACGCAAATTGACCTGGAAACAGGCCAGAAAAGCGGAATGGTTGAGGCGATTAAAACGCTGAGAAGAATCAAAGGTATAGCTTCTGTAGAGTTAACCCAGAGGGACATCGTAAGGCATCGATTGGTTCAGAATATCGTACGGGCCTATAAAAAAAGCAAAACGCTGAAAGGTAAAAGGCAAAGCGAAAAATAGAGTTACTTTTTTCGTTACCCTGAATGGTGATAGCAGAGTAAGCGAATGTGGTTTCTGAAAAAAACAAGTCCGCGGCGAAACCAGGTGCGCAGGAGTATGGCTGCTGAGCGACTCTCGCAAATAAGCCGGTTCGCCACCGCCGAGCGTTTAATCTCAGCCCTGCTGTGGCTCCTTTTCGTCGTCCTCTGTATCCCCATCATATCATTAGGGCTAATAAAGCAAGCCGACTATCTTGGCCTGTTCTCAAAAGCCTTCATAGTGGTGCTGATTTCTCTGGGAGCGGCCTTCTATATCCATCACTACCAGGGCCGAATTATAAAAAACCACGCCAGGGCTCTGGCACTGGTCGGCCTGTTTATCTTGTTGTTAGTACCAGCCAGACTTGGAGCATTCGTAGCCACCGGAACCACCGTCACAGCAGCTATCATTTTGACAATCGCTTATGACCAGCGATTTGCAATAGGTATGAGTATATTCTATTGTCTCTTTGCCTGTCTCGCTGCAGAACCAAAGCCGGATGTCAACCTCTTGTTCCTGTTTCTGATAATGGCCGCCGGCGCTATTACCTGCTGTTTCTTCTTGAGGGAAATCCGAACAAGAATGAAGTTGCTTGAGGTAAGCGCACTGGCAGCGGTAATAGTATTCATAACAGCGCTCGCTTTGGGCTTTTTGGCGAATTCCCAAACGCCCTTTTTTGCGTTGGGGGGCCAGGCCAAAACCCTCCAGACGACCGGCGAGGTCTTTAGCAACGCAGGCTATCACGCCCTCGCCACTTTCCTGGTGGGAATGCTCATCCAGAGTCTGCTGCCACTTATCGAAAAAGTCTTTCGCATAGCAACGAGTATGACGCTCCTGGACCATAGCGATGCGAATCAGCCGTTGTTGAAAAAACTTGCTATGGAAGCACCCGGAACATTCAGCCATAGTCTGTTAATAGGTTCTATTGCCGAGGCCGCCGCCGAGGCAATCAACCGCAACGGCCTTTTGTGCAGGGTCGGCGCTTACTACCATGACATCGGAAAAATCAATAAGCCCGGCTATTTTGTCGAAAACGAGATGGGCTCGACCAGTCGCCATAAGGAGCTCTCGCCTGCAATGAGTCAATTGATTATCGTAGGACACGTCAAAGATGGGATAGAAATGGCCAGGGAATACGGCCTGCCCGTCGTGCTTCGGCAGTTTATCGAAACACACCACGGAACGACACTGGTCGAATATTTTTACAATGAGGCCAAAAAACTCAAAACTAAAGACTCAAAACTCAAGGCCGTTGCTCCGCCTTCTGAAAGTGAATTTAGATATACCGGTCCGAAGCCGCGAACAAAGGAGGCCGCCATTGTAATGTTGGCCGACACTGTAGAAAGTGCCGTCAGGTCCCTGACCGAAGCAACACCAACGAGAATAGAAGCAGTCGTGCACAATATGTCTATGAAACGTCTGCAGGACGGACAATTCGACGAATGCGACCTCTCTCTGAGGGAATTAAGTCAGATAGAGACAAGTATATCAAAAACACTTGCCGCCCACTATCACGGCCGAATGGCATATCCAAAAGCACCCGATGTACCCGAAGGAACATCGACCGAAAACGAAAAAGGCAAACAAGATTCCAAATCTCAAACCAATAGTCAATAGTAACTATCGAAGATCCGGCGTCTGTTTGACGGAGAAAATAGTAAATGGCAGAAGTAGTTGTGCAAATCACCAAAAATTTCAAAGACATAGACGTCTGTCTCCCTGAGCTTGAAAAATTAGTCAAGGCCGTCTGCAATCGTTTTACGAGAAACGAGATGCGAGGTATGAGATATGAGATTAGTATCGCAATAGTTGACGACGCCGAAATCTGCAAAATAAACAGGCAGTTTCTGAATCGCAAATCTACCGCCGATTGTTTGAGTTTCGACTTGTCCGATGACGACGTCGAGGGCGCCCCTAAATCATTCGAGCTGGTCGTCAACGCCGAAATCGCCGTCAAAGAAGCAAATTTACGAGGCCATTCGAGCGAAGCCGAATTGGCTCTTTACATAACACACGGCCTGCTGCACAACCTCGGATTCGACGATTCCCAGCCGGAACAGGCCGGAAAAATGCATCACACTGAAGACGAAATTTTACAACAACTCGGTTACGGCTTGGTATATAATAAAAATCGCGGATAGTCGATAGCAGACAGCGGATAGAAACCGAAGCAGGATGCGAAGGTTCCCGACGTCGTTTTGAAAACAGGGATGTTTTCAATTCGGAAACCGAAAGTTCCACTCCGGCGAAAAAAACTAAACGCTATATGCTATATATTGAAAGGGCTTCAAAAAGTGGGTTACATTTGGGCGGTGTTGCTGATTTGTCTTCTCGCCGGCGGGACACTGTTCTTTTCCGTCAATACCATTGCTTTGCGAATATTTTCACGCGTCAGATTACAGGACGCATTCAAGGCGGCAAACAAAGAAGACCTTACCGACAGTCTCGTAAAAAACGCTGAAAAGCTGGTTTTGGCATGCTCTCTATATCGGCTCATCGCCAATTGCTGCATATTGCTGTTGCTGCTGGCTGTTTTTGCAACCGCACGCACAGGCAATCCCAAAATTACCGATTATCTCTTTGCGTTTATTATTGCAGCGGCGATATTTTCGATATTCAGTCTGGCAATACCTCACGCCTGGGCAAAGTATGCAGGCGAAAAAATCCTGAGCAGAACATACAAACTGCTGATGCTCTTTTCAACCCTCGCCTGGCCGATCCTTTACGTCTGGAAATTTACTGACGGCTTTGTAAAACGCCTGACCGGCATACCCGAAACTACGCCCGAAGAACGGCAGGAAGAAAAACAGGAAGAATTCTTAACCGGCCTTGAGCAGCGCAGAACCGAAGGCGTACTCGATGAAGAAGAGCAGGAGATGATTGAAAACGTATTGGAGTTAAGCGACACTGCCGCTGATGAAATTATGACACCTCGCACCGATATTGTAGCAGTCGAGGTCAACTCCGGCCTGCAGACGATTCTGGATACTATCGTCACCGCGGGCCATACCCGTGTCCCCGTCTATGAGGAAAATATAGACAGGATAATCGGCCTTATTTATGCCAAGGATTTGTTGAACGAAATCGGCAAAGACTCCGCAGATTTCAAACTACGCGACAAAATAAGGGACGCCTATTTTGTCCCTGAAACAAAACCGCTCAGAGTCCTCCTTCACGAGTTCCAATCGCGAAAATTGCATATAGCCGTAGTGCTCGACGAATATGGCGGAACAGCCGGTATCGTTACATTAGAGGATATCATTGAAGAGCTTGTGGGCGAAATAACAGACGAATACGAAGAAACACCGCCCGAACCCATAAAGAAAATTGACCGGAACACTATCGAGGCCGATGCCAGAACATACGTCGATGACCTGAACGACGAGTTCGATTTGAATCTGCCGGAAGACGAAGACTACGACACCATAGGCGGCTTTGTCTTCTCGCACTTAGGCTATGTCCCCAAAACCGGCGAGAGCTTCGATTACGATAATCTAAAATTTACCATTACCTCCGCCGAGGCCAGAAGAATAAAACGCATCAGAATCCAAAAAAAAGCAGAAGCTGAAGCGTGAGGTGTGTCTCGAGCCAAATACGAACCACGAGACACGAATCACGAGACACGAATCACGAGACACGAGAAAATGTTAACTAAGGACCTGGCTATTTGCATACGCGCTCTCGATTATTCCGAGACATCCCAGATTGTAACATTTTTTACCAGGGCAGCCGGCAAAATCAGCGCAATCGCCAAGGGCTCGAAACGGCCCAAATCGGCATTCGACGGCACCATCGAAATGTTCTCGTTCGGCAAAATCGTTTTCTCTGATTCAAACAAAGAAAAACTCGCCATCCTGACTGAGTTCGAACAGCAGCCCGGCTTTACACATCTGCGCGATAACCTTTTCGCTTTGAACTGTTGTCTCTTTGGTACTGAACTACTGAGCAATTTGACAGATGATTACGACCCACACCCGGAGCTTTTCGACAGCTTTTTGCAGTTTTTACAAAACGCCAACGAGAGACGAGAGACGAGGGACGAGGGACGAAGGACGCTGGCATTGCTGATATTATTCCAATTAGCTCTGCTCAAAGAAGTCGGATTACAGCCGATTTTAAGTTATTGTGCGAACTGCAAAGTGAGATTCGAGCATCGAGCATCGAGCATCGAGCATCGAGTTTATTTCAGCAGCACCGCCAATGGCCTGATTTGCAGAGATTGTGAGGCAGGTTTCCCCGACAGGATTAGACTGACCGGAAACGCCGCAAATTGTCTGACAAATTTGAAACTGATTGCCGAATCGGATGAAAAAACGCTGAATGAAATCGAAAAGGTTTTAATTTACCACTTCACCGAGCTTCTCCACCGCCCACCCAAAATGGCAAAGCATATTTTAGGAACCTAAATGATATGTGACTTTTGATTTGAGGAATTGTCATTGCGAGGAGCGTAAGCGACGAAGCAATCTCGGACTTTCGGTGAGTTGAGATTGCTTCACTTCGTTCGCAATGACACGTTGTGTCATCTCTCGTCCTTTTGAGTAAACGTAGTTGCTATAAACAACACTAAAGCTCCCAGAAACCAGAGAACCATACAAGATACTATCAGGCATTCAACGCCGAAGACATTGCCTTTCAATTCGGACTCGTAACGCACAGGTACATAAAAGATTAAGAACAGACACAACAAGCTCCATCCTGCAAGTGAAAGCCAGAGGAGCGTTGACCTCATTCTTAAGCGTTTGCGCTTATGAGGTAAAGGTTTTGGAGGCCGGGGTTTTGATATGTCAAGGGCCTGCTCGATTTTAACCGGGCTGGCCTGGAGTTCCGGGAATTCCAGTAATTCTTCAGGTTCTGGGGGTTCCCCCCGCCCCGTTAGAGGTGAGTCGGCGGGTCGGACTGGCGCAGCTTCGCTCCGGACTTCTAACTGGGCACGCAGCTTTTTGTCGCATTTCTCGCAAACAATGCGACCTTGATATACAAAGGCCTGTTCAAAAAGGCTTATGATTCCACCGCAGTTTTCGCAGATTTCATCTTCCATAGTTCTTATAAAGCTCCATCCTTATCGTCGGCGTACTTATTCACGCCTTATGAATTTACTGCCCGCTCTGCTCAAATAACACAGATTGCTCGGAGCCGCGTTTCTTTTTATGGAACTTGAGTCCCAAATGCTTACAGGCTGCCTGGGTAACCTCTCTGCCGCGTTTGGTTCGACGTAAAAAACCTATTTGCAGAAGATACGGCTCGACCACATCTTCGAGCGTGTCCCTTTCTTCGCCGAGTGTTGCCGCAATCGCATCAATACCGGCCGGCCCACCATCATAGACGTTTACCAACGCATGCAGAACAGCCCTGTCTAATTCGTCCAGACCCAACGTGTCAATCTGCTCCATCGCCAGCGCACTCTCGACTATTCTTGCACTAAGCACCCCTGTGCCTTTTACCTGTGCGTAATCACGCACCCGCTTTAACAATCGATTCGCCACACGAGGCGTACCGCGGGACCGACTCGCAATCAATTCCAGCGTCCCATCCTCGCACTGCAATTGCAATAGTTCTGCCGACCTGCCCAGAATCGCTGTCAGCTCTTCTGCGCTGTAAAAGGTCAGGTGATACAGCATCCCGAACCGGCTGCGAAGTGGAGCGCTCAAGAGGCCCGCCCGCGTCGTCGCACCAATCAAAGTAAAACGCTTCAGCGGAAAATTTATCGTCTTTGCGTGCAGGCCGCTGTCAACAGTAAAGTCAACCTTGAATTCTTCCATCGCCGGATAAATAAACTCTTCAACCGGCGTGCTGAGCCGGTGAACCTCATCAATAAAAAGTACATCGCCGGTGTTTATATTGCTCAAAAGCCCCATCACGTCACCCTGTTTTACCATAGCCGGCCCCGATGAGCACCGTATCCTCGCCTCCATCTCGTTTGCCACAACGTTAGCCAGCGTTGTTTTGCCGAGACCGGGCGGGCCGTAAAACAAAATATGCTCCAGCGGCTCACACCTCTGCTTCGCCGCAGTTATGGCAATTGCAAGCTTTTCCCTGACGTTGCACTGCCCTACGCATTCGTCCAGGCGCTTCGGCCGAAGAGAAACGTTAAAAATTTCTTCCTGCTCGTTTAATGACCGTCCGCTTATGATTCTGCCTATCGCCATAGTTTAGTTCGTAGTTCATTGTTCGTAGTTCGTAGTCTCCAAACTTATAACTACGAACTACCAACTATTTCAGACCTCTACTCCCTGCTTTAGCCTGTACACCAGAGGCACAAGCGCCTCAGCCGAATTTATATCAGGGTGCTTCTCACAGGCCAGCTCAATCAGCTCCATCGCCTCGCTTCGTTTTTCACCCCAGGCGATAAGAATCTCCAGTGCTTCGGCCTGGAATGGCTTAAATCTCGCCTCCGCCGGCTTGCCCGGCTCAGCCCCAACTGCGAAAGTTTGTAACTTGCCTTTTAATTCGGCGATAATCTGCTGGGCCATCCTCTTGCCCACTGACGGCAGTGACAGAAGTGTCTTGTCATCGCCGTTCTCTATCGCCGCCGCTATGGTAGCTATCGGAACGCTCAATGACCGCAGTCCCTTTTTTATACCCATCCCTTTGACACTGATAAACTTGGTGAAAAAATCCCTCTCGCTTGCATTCAAAAAACCAACTATCCGCGGTATCAGATTACCGCCGCCCGGCGCACCCTCATAATATTCCATAGTACAAAGACTAATATCCGTGCCGACCTTGTCTGATAGTGCGCTTACACAATAGCTGGCTAACATCACTTCATACCCGACCGCCCCAACCTGCACCAGGGCACTATCGGAGTCCAGCTTGACAAGTTTTCCTTCAATCCTCGCTATCATAGTTTGTTGTTGGTTACTCCAGCGAGACTTTCCCTCGAATTCGCACAGCACAGCGCCGCCGCTATGGCATCAGCCACATCGCTCGGCTCCGGCACCGCAGGCAAAGACAAAGTCCTTTGAATCGTCTTTTGTACTTGCTCCTTTGATGCCCTGCCGTTGCCGGTAATTGATTTTTTTATACGCGTCGCACTAAAGCTTCTGACCTCGATTGCCGCCTCTGCGCACCTTTGTAATATAACACCTCTTGCGTGCCCCATCAATATCGCCGTCTTCGGATGAGCATAGTGCGAGTATAATTCTTCTACTGCCACAATCCCAGGCCTGAACTTTTTTAATAGTGACTCTATATCTTCAGCAATCTGATTCAACCTTACTTCTATTGCCAGGTCATTGTCAGTTTGAAAAACGCCCGCTTCAATTAACGTCTCTTTGTCTTCACTTTTCTCTAAACAAGCGTATCCGCAGACCTGCAGACCAGGGTCGATGCCGAGTATCCTCATTTCCTTCTCCAGATGGTTTCGTCCGGCTTATCTTCCAGCACAATCCCGATTTCATCCAGTTTGGCACGAGTAGCATCCGCCAGCTTGAAATCACCTCGCTTGCGGGCCTCCCTTCGCTGCTCGACCCAAAATTTGACCAATTTGTCTATCATCTCATCATCGGCTCCGCCGACCTGCGGGTATTCGTCTTTTACAATACCCAATACTTCTCCACCTAACCGGTCAAACAGAACATCGAATGCATTAAGCGTTTCTGCGGTAGCATTTCCTTCTTCGAGCAATTTGTTTGCCAGCCGAACCAGTTCAAATATAACCGACAGTGCGATGGAAGTATTCAAATCATCGTCCATTGCCGCTTCGAATTTCTCCCTTAACCGCTTTAGTTCCTCTACCATTTTACTGTCGATTTCACCTTTAGTCGCCTGTACCATTCTTTTCCGCACCGCCATAACCGTCTCCGTTATTTTTTTATAACCGCTCTGCGCCGCAAATAGCGCCGCATCTGAAAAATCCAGCGGGCTTCTGTAATGGCTGTTCAAAATCAACTGTCTCACCGCCGGCGGGTCATAGCTCCTCGTCAATCTTTCGTGAGCACCGGAAAAGGCCTGTTTTAGAGTAATAAAATTATTTAAACTCTTGCCCATCTTTTGTCCGTCAACGGTAACCATATTATTGTGCAGCCAGTATCGAACGAACTGCACACCGTTGGCCGCCTCTGATTGAGCAATTTCGCACTCGTGATGTGGAAACTGATTTTCCAACCCCCCGCCGTGGATATCGATGGTCTTGCCCAGATATTTCATACTCATTACCGAACATTCCAGATGCCAGCCCGGATAGCCCATCCCCCAGGGGCTCGGCCATTGCATAATATGGTTCGGCTCAGCTTTTTTCCAGAGCGCAAAATCCACCGGCTTTCTCTTCTCCGGCGAAACCTCGACACGGGCGCCGGCCTGCATCTCTTCGACATTTCTGCCCGACAGTTTCCCGTACTCCTTGAATTTAGACACATCGAAATACACCGACCCATTGACCTCGTAAGCATATCCTTTTTCCTGAAGTGTCTTTACCAGCTCTATCTGCTCGGTTATATGTCCGCCGGCTCGCGGGCTTATATCCGGCCGAGCGCAGTTCAATGCGTCCATATCCTCGAAGTAGCTGCGGGTGTAGTACTCCGCCAGCGCCATCGGATGCTTCTTCTCTTTTTTTGCCGCCTCAACAACCTTATCCTCGCCTTCATCCGCATCGTCGGTCAAATGACCAACGTCGGTTATATTCTGCACGTAGGTAACACTGTATCCCAGGTAGCGAAGATAGCGAACAAGCACATCGAAGCTTACATAACTTTTCGCATGCCCTAAATGTGCATGCCCATATACGGTCGGCCCGCAGACATATACCCCAACCTGGCCTTTTTTCAACGGCTTAAACTCTTCTTTCCTTCTCGTCAAGCTGTTATAAAGCTTCAAACCCATCTACAAACACCTTTAAAAATGCCTAATTGGTAATTGATTTGAGCACTTAGTTTTATTTTCAATAATCAATTATCATTAATCAGTAATCAATTACAACGTCCTTCTTTTCTTCTTTCTCAAAAGTGCTATCGCCGTAGCGGCCATCGCCTCGCCCGCTCCTACATCACCAAGCTCTTCGTTTGTTTTTGCCTTGACGTTCACCGCGGTAAAATCGATACCCAAAAGCCCGGCAATACATCTTTTCATCTGCCCTTTGACCGGCTCAAGCCGCGGCTGCTCTGCGTGGATTATCAAGTCAATATTGACCACTTCCCAGCGGCTTTCTTCGAGCCGCTCCTTTACAATAAACAAAAGCTCTTTGCTGTCTGCGTCTTTCCACCGCGGGTCAGTATCGGGAAACAACGTCCCTATATCACCCATCCCGCTTGCCCCGAGCAGTGCATCGATGACGGCGTGCAGGCCCACATCACCATCGCTGTGGCCGGCTAAGCCGGCCGGGTACGGCACATAAACTCCGCCCAGCATCAGCTTCCTGCCCTCAACTATCCTGTGGATATCAGTGCCTATCCCGGTTCTATATTCTGCCTTGGGTTCCTCAATCACAACAGCCCCTTTGTGCTGGGGACATCCGTCCCGACAATCCTCACTGCCGCGGCAAGTGCCTTGCCCAATCCCTTGAAAATCGCCTCAGCTATGTGATGGCTGTTCGTCCCGTATGGCACGTTTATATGCAGATTAAACTTGCCCGTATTTGAAAAGCTTCGCAGCATTTCTTGCAGACACTCAACGTCGAAATCACCAATTTTATCCGTCCTGTATTCAACATTATAAACGCAGCTCGGCCTGCCGGACAAATCTACCGACACGTTGGCCAACGTCTCTTCCATCGGCACAGAACTATGCCCGTATCTGCAAATCCCTCTTTTGTCCCCGAGGGCTTTGAGCAAACATTCGCCCATGCATATTGCAATATCTTCGACCGTATGGTGCACATCGACATTCAAATCGCCTTTGGCGCGGACCACCAGGTCGATTTTGCTGTGCTTGCTCAGGTGGGTAAGCATATGGTCTAAAAAACCGATGCCGGTATCAATCTCATATTTGCCGACGCCGTCCAGATTAAGCTCTACACTGACATCGGTTTCTTTTGTTTGCCTGTGAGTTTTAGCGGTTCTTTCTTCCATAAGAATATCCTTTTTTCTGTCATTCCCGCGACCTTTCTGTCATTCCCGCGAAAGCGGGAATCCATATTCTTTTCCTTTTGTTTTATTTTTCCTCTGCGCTCTCTGCGTTCTCCGCGGTTAATCTTTTTTGCTCTGATTTAAGATTTCCTTCAAAGCCAGAACGAGCTTATCATTTTCTTCACTCGTGCCGACCGTTATCCTCAGCTTGTTACTCAACCCGGGCAGGTCAAAGAACCTGACATAAATATTACGCTGCGCCAGTTTATCATATATCTCGTTTGCCTTGCAGTTTTTGCTCTCGGCAAGAACAAAATTGGCGTGGCTTTTTGCCACTTTGAATTTCAAAGCTTGCAGTTGCGCAGTCAATATGCTGCGGTCTCTCTTTACTTCTTCGACATTTTCTTTGAAGTACTTCTGGTCTTTTATCGCTGCAGTGGCGACGGCAATAACAACCGCATTGACATTATAGGAGTCCTTGACCTTCATAAGGCCCGCTATCAAACCCGGCCCGGCAATCGCATATCCGAATCTCATTCCCGCAAGCGAGTACCCTTTACTCATCGACCGGAGTATGACCACATTATCGAACTCTTTAACCAGCCCCGCACAATTCTCTTCTGCAAAGTCCACGTAGGCCTCATCAATCAATAATACCCCGGCTAATTCGTCCGCCAGCGACGCCATTTCGTCAACGCTTGTGAAAGTCCCGCTCGGTGCGTTTGGATTGCAGACAATAGTCAAAGCCGCACCGGTTCCAACCAATTTGGGCGGGAGATTAAACTCGCCGTCGAACGGCACTTCGATTGCCTTGCAATTTTGCAGCTCAGCCAACACCGGATAAAGTGAATAACTGGGAACAGGATATGCGACAGGCCGATTCTCATCACAAAACGCCCGCAAAGCAATAGTCAGTAGCTCATCTCCGCCGTTGCAGCACATAATGTAGTCAGCCGAAACGCCGTTAACTTCCGCCGCCGCCTGGCGAAAAGCGTTCCCCATAGGGTCCGGATATCGCCGAAGCTGCTCCGCATTTATTTTTGCCAGCACTTTTAATACCTTCGGCGATGGCGGATACGGATTTTCATTGGTATT
>JAUXAH010000179.1 GCA_030614945.1 Phycisphaerae bacterium | reverse complement strand
GCTCCCCTGCCTATTACCAGAACATCCGGCTTAAAGCCGAGAACATCATCGAGGTCTTCTATAGCCAGACTGTGGCCCTGCCTGCGCCACCAGTTGGGTCTGATTCTCTCCGGAAAGATAATCAAATCCGCCGTGTATTCGGTGCCCTCAACCTTCATAACTCCAAAGCTATATGAATCAATCCGCATCATAAAAAAGATATTGTATTCCTGCGAGGTTAGTCGGCCTGTTTTCTTTTGCCCAGGATTGCAAATATCAGGACTGCTAAAAGCACGACAGCCGAGATGTGCCCCAAGACTGAGGGCTCCATCTGGTGCATTTGAGTCCGCACAGATGGGCCGAGGCCTGGAAACATCGTATCAAGCACCAATCCCGCCCCGAGAGCACAAACAACAACCGTAAGAAGGTAGACTATTGCTGTCCGCCCTCCCAAAACCTTCCAAATTGTTGTAAATCCAGCAGCATTTGTGGCAGGCCCGGCTATGAGAAAGACCAACGCCGCCCCCGGCGTTAGGCCTTTCAATATCAACGCAGCCGCTACCGGCACCGAAGCCGTTGCGCATACATAAACGGGTATGCCCAGAAGCATCATCACGACCATTGCAAAAAAACCGGTGCCCAACAGTTTTTCAGCAAAAAGGTCATCCGGCCTAACCGCTGAAATAAATGCAGCAATCACCAGGCCGACCAACATCGCTTTTCCAATGTCACGCGGCAGTGTAACAAAGCCGTATTTTAAGCCCTTCACAACTCTGCTCGTTTTCTTCTCGTCACAGACGGATTCATCCGAAGATTCTTGCGGTGCTCCGTCTTCATCTTTTCTTTTTCGGCCAAATACATCAACCAAGCTTCCACCTGCAATGCCGGTTACGAGGGCTACCAATGGTCTGAAGATGGCAAAGACAGGACCAAGAAGACTTAAAGTTACAAAAATACTATCCATACCCGTTTGAGGCGTGGACAGCAAAAATGATACGGTGGAACCTTTGCTCGCACCTTGCTTGTGCAGTGACATTGATACCGGAATAACGCCACACGAGCACAAAGGCAGCGGAATGCCGAAAAGCGACGCCTTTAACAAAGGCCATATACCCCTACCGCCCAGATGTTTTTCTACAAGTCGCTGTGATACAAGCACCGAAAGGACGCCTGCCACGAAGAAGCCAAACAATAAATAAGGCGACATCTCGGCTACGGTGCCCCAAAAATCTACGATTATCGACTTAACAAAATCAGCCATTGCGCCATCCTATTTTCAAATCAACCGCTAAGTTTCTATCGTTTCAGTCTTACTGACATTGCCGTGCAAGTCTATCGTAATATCTTCAAAAGCCATTTTCGTCCCGCTGCGGGCAATGGCTTCACGTGCGATGTGTGTCAGACCAAAACAACACGGCACTTCCATATGAATTACCGTCAAACTGCTGAGCTTATTGGCTTTCGATATTGCCGCCAGCTTTTCAATATAAAACTCTGCATCATCTAACTTTGGACAGCCAACAACGATACTATGCTCTTTCAAAAACTTGTTGTGAAAATCACCCATAGCAAACGGCACACAGTCCGCCACCAGCAGCAAATCAGCGCCGGCAAAATACGGGGCATTTGGTGAGACCAGCTTCAACTGAACCGGCCAGTGACTCAACTGTGATGGGGCCGCTGTCGCGCCGGAGTCAGCCGTCCCGGACTTTTCTCGCAGCTTCTTATTCATCATTCCCGGGCATACAAAATCGGTTTGCATCTGTTTGTTTTTCTCTTTAGCCAGATGCTTCCTGGTCGCCTCTTCATCGAACTGGGTGGCTTCCCGCTTTTCAATGGTTATCGCGTCCTGGGGGCAGTGCCCAATACAGGCCCCCAGGCCATCGCAGTAAGTCTCACTTACCAGCTTTGCCTTACCGTCAATTATCTTTATGGCGCCCTCGGCGCAGGCATTGACACAAAGGCCGCACCCATCACATTTTTCTTCATCTATTTTAACTATGTTTCGCATAGCCATCTCGGAATGCCTCATTTTGAACTCTTTGATTCATCAGCCTGGCCATTGGATTTCTTCATAATACCCAGGCATTGCTCTGCATATTTGCACCATTTGGCACAGCCAAGATTTATCTTTGGATTAAGTACGAGCCGTTTGCATTTGCGGCATTTTAGTTTCGGCTCATCCTTGAAGAACTCTATGGTGTTGCCGCAGCCGGGACATTGCACCTCAAAAATGTCATCGGGCTTCCAAAATCTTTGGTCTTGTCCGGGACATCTGACCATATTGGTGTCCTCATCTATTTCCGGCAAATTCTCTCTCCGGCCGGAATGCTAATCTGCTTTTCAAATCCCTTGTCAGATACAAACCGGTATTCACTCTTTTCTTTCAGTACCACATCATTATTATCTACGGTTATTTTAATATCCTGTTCAGGGTCTCTTTGCCGGATTACATTAGTCAGCAAAAAGGCCTTTTCGAGTCCGTCGCCGGTTTTGTAATTTGCCACTTCATCCGGCTGAGCCAGTCGCTTGCCGTCGTAAATTGAGATATTTTTCATCTGTTCGAGCCACGCATATACTTCTTTGAGCGACATTGAGTCTGCCATTTGAATTGAGACGGGGTTGCGTTCCACCGCCGCCTTGATAAACGGGGCCCAATCACAGCTTTCCATATCACGATACGTATAAAAGGCAAGGTCCACAGTGGGATTGCTTCGGCGCACCTGCTGCAGATGGTCAATTATCTGTTTTCTACTTTGCTCTACGGGGATTTCAATCGGCTCGGCAGGCAGATAGTTTTTTTCTACAGCCGGCAGCTTCGCTTCGATGTGCACAAAATCGGACAGCTTCTCCACAAACTGCTGCGCATCCGGGATAACCGGCTCAATATATCTTTTCAAAGCCGTTTTACCATCGCGGCTTTTTAGATTAATCTTTTGCTTTTTTATAAATTCTTCAAGCTCATCGCATCGAATTCTACCCGGTAGCTGGTACGGAACAAAGTCTTCCTCCGAAACCTCGGCAAGCAATTTTTCGTGAGTTCTGTCTGCTATTCTGTAATTGCTGGTATGTTCGTAGTGAAACAGGACCTCTGCCTTTAGAAATTGCGCCTGTCCCCGGCACTGACGGCAGAGCTGGAAGAATTTTTGATAGTCTCGATTGGAGCGCAGAAAACTTGCAAAGACCTGCAGTGTCAATTCTGCCGACAGATACGAGGCGAGCTGCCTGGTGAGGTGCTGGTAAGCTTTTCTGTCTATTGTTGCATCATCATACAAGCAATGTATGTAGCCGGACGAATAGGCCACGATTGTAACGTTTTCATTTCGCAGCGCCCGCTGTGCCTTGTTGGAAATAGCGGTGCCGTTGAACCACATTGTTTTCGTAACGAGTCTTCTATTGTTGGTCAGGACGCCATCCTGAATGTCGATGAAATTTTGCGAGTGAAGCGGAGTAAGTATCATATAGATATCCTTCAGAGGTATTCCGCATACGATAAACGCCGCCGCGGCATATAAAGCCGATAGTGAAACGCATTCTCCGGCCCGCTTTGTATAACCGGCTTTGTGCCGAAAAGCATCCATCGCCTCGACGGTTTCCGTCTTCCAGTATGGAATAATGTCACTATCATATTTATCCAGCCCAAAGTGCTTTCGGATATCCACGTCGAAGTAATATTTGTCCCCGTGGTAGCCGAACAGTGCGTTGCTTCCAGCGACATCATCGGGCGAAACAAACTTCTCAAACCGCTTAAGCTCTCTGGCCTTGCTGGTAAGGCCCCAGGTTTCAAGGTCAAGATTAAACTCGTACTCATCCATTATGAATTGTTTGAGCCGCATCAGTTTTTTGTAGCTGCTTTTGCCATCGAGCTTTTTGAAGCATTCGAGCCGGCGCCATCGCCAGATAATCGGGCTCATAATATTGGCCAGAACCAGACTGTACATCAGCTCTGGAAACACAAAGATTTCCATATCCGAAAGCGTTATTGCCGAGGTGTATTTTTGCAATTGCTCTGAATTCATTTTCTGTTAGCCCCAATTACTGTTTGGTCCAAACTAACCAGTGTATTTTAGACTTTAGCATACAAATTGCAAATCCTAAATTTCCCCCGTGTATGTTGGAGTTGCGCTGTTTATGTCAGCGTTTGAACCAGTTTTGGGTTCGCAGACATATCTTAACAAGCATAAGCATTACCGGCACCTCAATCAACACCCCTACAACGGTTGCAAGCGCCGCACCGGAACGCAGACCGAACAGCATTGTTGAGGTTGCTATTGCGACCTCAAAATGGTTCGACGCCCCTATCATTGCCGATGGCGCAGCATCTCTGTAATTAAGTTTCAACAACTTGGCGAAGCCATAGGTGAGCCAGAATATTAGATTGGTTTGTATGAACAGCGGTATTGCAATCCAAAGAATAGTAAGAGGATTCGATAGAATTACTTCACCCTTAAATGAAAACAGCAAGACCAGAGTAACAAGTAATGCGATTATTGTAACAGGGGTAAGAACATGCAGAAATTTTTCTTTGAACCACGCTTCTCCCCTATGGGAAATAATCCATTTACGTGAAAAATATCCCGCTACCAAGGGTAAAGCTACATATATTGCGATAGACAGCAATAGTGCCTGCCACGGTACCGGCAGCCGACCGACACGAAGCAAAAAGCCTCCTAACGGCCCATACAAGAGGAGCATCATAAGTGAATTGATGGCCACCATAACCAGCGTATGTCCATCATTGCCCCGCGCAAGAAATCCCCAGACCAGAACCATCGCAGTGCACGGTGCGATTCCAAGAAGGATGCAGCCGGCCAGGTAACTTCGCCAGAGCGGCACCTCAAGCATTTTAGCATTGTTCACCATAACTACGACACCATCACCATATTTTTCACCAACCTCCGCAGCGGCACCCAACGGCAATTTAACTATATCAGTTGCCTCCGACCC
>JAUXAH010000628.1 GCA_030614945.1 Phycisphaerae bacterium | reverse complement strand
TTTTCAAAATACGGTTTTTAGCCGAACAACAAGGTCGCTTTTTTGCCTTTAGGCCAAAAGTTATGATGAGTTTTATAAAAATCCTGTTTTAAGGGCCAAAAATCAAGGTTGCTCTTTAAAACCTGTACACAGCGTTAGTATTTAGTTGTTAGTACTAATTAAGTTTCTTTATTAAGCTCATGGTCATTTTACTGATTTCTTCGATTTCTTTCAACAGCACATCCGCTTTTGTATCGTCTATATAACTAAGCTTTGAGGCGATTATAGTTTGGGTACTAACTTCAGCACAACTACCCAACGATACATATAAAAACTGTCTGAATTCCTTGTTGTGTTTTCTTGCAAAACCTTCTGCAATATTAGATGGTATTGAAGTCACCGCCCTTCTAATTTGTGACGTCAATCCATACAGCTCTTCTTTCGGAAATTCGTTTGTTATTCGGTAAATTGTTTCGACCAGTTGAACACTTCTCTGCCAGATTTCCAGGTCTTGATAGCTTCTTATCTTACCGGCCAATATGGATACCATCCAACGATCACACTAAAAACTAACGACTAAATACTATCGACTAATTAATAGCGGCGGTTGGACTCGAACCAACGACCCTGGGCTTATGAATCCCATGCTCTAACCAGCTGAGCTACGCCGCCAAAGTGTCCCTGCCAGCAACAAGCAGGGATTGTGCTAATTGTACGAAAAATATTCTTTTTGCCTGCTACAACTTTTCTTGAATTATAGCCGGGATTTCGGGCCTATCAAGAACAAAAAAACGCGAAATCAACCGGATATTCGGCGTTACTTTCGGTAAGCGGTTGCTTTTTAATAGAGTTACTTGATGATGGCCCCACTAATATCACGTCCCAGAATTACTCAACCTTCTTATAGAATTCAGCTTCCTGGTCGGAGAGTCTCTTTTGCCGAATCATTGTACGAATGCGCTGCATATCGACATCTCTTGGCTCACCGCCGGAGGATACTGAAACGGCGGTTTGGCCGAAGCCGGCTGGAATGACTTGCAAAAACCTGCTTACGGAAACCGTCGATACAAGTGCTGCTGCTATAAGGACGCCCACCACAAAGTATCGGGACAGCACCTTCCTTGCTCGTGCCTTGTGGCTCGTGACACGTGCCTCGAGCGACGAGCGACGAGCCCCGCCCCTCTGAGGGGCGGGACGAGCGACGAGCAACGGGTAGCGGCACCTGTCACAATATATGCAATCTTTTTTGTCTTTGCCGGTAAGGCCAAACTCACAACTGCCGAATTTTTTTGCCGGCAGGTACCGCTTTAGTACTCCCACGTTGTTAAGCAGCG
>JAUXAH010000018.1 GCA_030614945.1 Phycisphaerae bacterium | reverse complement strand
GATACCAGTATCTGTGAAGCCTGCGGCCAGCGTCCGCTGGGCTATCAGAGATGGCCCGCATAAGAATATGCAGGCCGGCAAAAGAGGGATTCTTTATTAACCGCGGATTTTGGTTCGTATTGCGTATGTCGTATATCGTATGTCGTTAGAGGAATTTATTAAGCCACGAAAAGGCACAAAATGCGCAAAAGGGACAAAAAAACGGTCAAAAAAGTGCTTTATAAGCACATAAATAGCTGGATCCCTGCCTACAGCATGCAGGGACAAGCGGGCTAAATCTTTAGTATTCAGTAATTTGTTTCCTTCGATGAAGTTATCCGCCCCGGGTGTAGGATGAGTTTACCGAAAGGGTTTTGATGTGTCAAGGGGAATTTAGATTTACTATTTCCAATTTGCGATTTACGATTGACTCCGTCAAACAGACGCCGGATCTTCGACTTCGACTTCGAGATTGAGGGTTGAGATTGCCGCGTTCCGTCCAAGGGCCGGACTTTCAGCGCTGCGCCTCGCTCGCAATGACAAAGACAGACGACGGAGGACAGAGGATGGACGAGGGAGGAGGGACGACGGACGGAAAGGGAACCGAAGTATCAGGGTATCAGGGTGTAGGATACCAGGAATCAGGATATCAGGGGACGGCAGACGACAGAGGACGGAGGACAGAAGACGGAGGACAGAAGACAGGCGGGGGACGGTGGGTTTTGATTTTGCGATGGTCAAGAGGATGGTTTTGCGGTAATATATTGAGTATCTTACCCTATGAGCCGGGTTGGGTGACGTCCCGATATGAACGTACAATATCAAAGAGCGTTTAAGGTAAGCGGATGAGCAAGAAGCAAAGAGATTCGAGAACGCAAGGTGCGAAGAAGAAGCTGGTTCGGCCGGCTTTGATTGTATCAGAGCGTACAGTCTCTGAGTATTCGCTGCTCTTAGAGCGTCTATTAGTTGGTCTGGCGGACGAGTCGATTCCTGCGGCCCTGGTTTGTCCGATGGGCTGCGATGTGGATTGTGCTATCTCCGGTGCGGTTGAGGTTATGAGGTACCCGGCTTCGAAGCTGCCGGTGCTATGGCGTCAAGAGAAGAAGAGACTTGTCGAGCAGCTTGTGAGGTTTAAGCCGACTGTTCTGCACTGTTTGTGCGAAAGCAAGTCGGGCCTTGTAAGGCAATTGGCCCGTCAACTGGATTTGCCTTACGTATTGGCGGTCAATTCGCTGCAGAAGCGATGGAGGCACTTCGTCTATCAGAGGCGAATGCATCCACTTTCTATTTCGTCGAGGCATTGCGCAAAAATCATTGTGCCGGCTGAAAGTATCGGGGCTAATATCGCAGAAGTTTACCCGCGGTTTGCTGAGCGAATTGAGCAGATAAATGTGGGGACTTTTGTGGGAGAGGGCAGCGGGTGTTTTTGCGAGGTTTCCCGGCTGGCGATTATGGTAACGGCGCATCCCCTGGATAATGTGGATGAGTTCGAAAATTTATTTGGTGCGGTGAGGCATCTGGTGATTGACAGGTATGAATTTATGTTCGTGGTAACAGGCGGGGGGCGTGCGGAGAGAGGGCTGCGGAAATTGTTAGCGGCGCTGGACCTTTTGCAGATTGTTACTATTGTTCCGAGATTGAAGCCGTGGCGTTCGGTTCTTGCGGCCGGTGATATTTTCATCCGGCCCGTGGCCAGTGCCGCCTTTAACCCTTTGCTGCTGGAGGCGATGAGTGTTGGAGCGGCTGTTGCGGGGTGTAAGGGGGGAGTGGATGATTTGATTATTGAGGACCAAACAGCCGTTGTGTTTGACCCTGACGATGAGCTTAGTATATATGGGAGCTTGCAGCGGTTGTTCAACAGGCGGGAGTGGGCGCGGCAATTAGCCAGAGGGGCGCAGGAGTATTTGAGAGAAAATCACACGGTCAGCAATATGATTTCTTCTACGCTGCGGACGTATCGCGAGGCACAAGAATGGTTTAGAGGCTGAAGGCACTTTTAGTTTAGCAGGCCGTAGTCTTTCAGTGTCTGTTCGAGGACGGCCTTTTTGCTTTCGTCCATAGGCGTCATAGGCAGCCGCAGCTCCTCCGAAGCCATATTCAGCATTGACATTGCGGCCTTGATGGGTATCGGGTTTGTTGCCAGACTGAGCAGATTTCTGCACAGGGCAAAGAGCTTGTTGTGCCATTGTCGTGCAGAGACCAAATCGCCTTCGAGGATTAAATCGGTCATCGCCTTGACGTCGGCGGGGACGATGTTTGCCACAACGCTAACGACGCCTTTGCCGCCGACCGAAGCGATGGGCAAGGTGAGAGAATCATCGCCTGAGACGATGGTCAGGTCGCAGCGGGTTGCGATTTCGCTGGCGTGGTCGAGTTTGCCGGTTGCCTCTTTTACGGCGACGATGTTTTCGATTTCGGCGAGGCGGACGATAGTGTCGGGAGTCATACCGGCCCCGCATCGGCCGGGTATGTCGTATAATACTATCGGCAGGTCAACCTCCTCGGCTATCGCCTTGAAATGCTGATAGAAACCTTCCTGCGTGGGCTTGTTGTAGTATGGGTCAACCTGCAAGGTTGCATCTGCACCTACCTTTTTTGAAAATGCGGCCAGCTCAATTGCCTCTGCGGTTGAGTTTGAGCCGGCGCCTGCGATTACGGGGACTTGTCCGCCCACGGCTTTGACGACCCTTTCGATGACCTTTTTGTGCTCGTCGTGACTTAGTGTGGGCGATTCGCCGGTCGTACCAACCGGCACTATGCCGTCTATGCCGTTTTCCAATTGGAAATCAATCAACTCATCGAGCGTTTGAAAATCGATTTCGCCTTCCTGAAAAGGCGTTACCAACGCCACCATTGCGCCTGTAAACATTTTAGTCTCCTTCATCAATTCTTTTCTGCCACCAAGGCACAAAGACACCAAGATTATAAAATAATTCTCTTTATAGCATTTTTTATTACGGGAACATTAAAATTAATCAGAAAGCCTATACGCTTGCCTGTTAACCTTAAGTAGCTCAACAACTGAGCCTCATACACAGGATTTATTTTATCAACAGCTTTTATTTCACAGATAATAAGGTCTTCAACTATCACATCCAATCGTAAACCCTCATCGAAAATAATCCCATCATACTCAACAGGAATATCTACTTGTCTCTGATATGTGATTCCCCTTTTTGTTAGCTCATGGCAAAAACAAGCTTCATATATCTTTTCTAAGAGTCCAGGCCCCAGGGCCTTATGTACTGAGTAGGCCGCATCTACTATGTTTGTTGCTCCCATCTTCTCTCTTTCAGTGGTTTTTTCAAATATCACAGCTATCCCTTTGTGGCTTGGTGTCTTAGTGGCCTGATTTAGTTTGAGCTAACACTTTCAAATATTCTTTGACCGTATTGTAAAGTCCCATCTGGAGAGCTTCGGCTATCAAGGCGTGGCCGATGGAGACTTCGAGTATGCCCGGGACGGCGGTGCAGAATTTTCCAAGGTTATTCAGGTTGAGGTCGTGGCCTGCGTTTAGTCCCAAGCCGATTTCATTTGCGAACCTTGCGGCGGCGGCATATTGCCCTAATATTTCGTCGAGCTTTTCGTTCGTTCGAAAAGCTCTGGCGTATGGTTCGGTGTACAACTCAATGCGGTCGGCGTCGATTTCTCCGGCTATTTTAATGCCCGGGACGTTGGGGTCCATAAAAAGACTAACGCGGATGCCGAGGCCCTTCAACTGTTTAATTATCGGCGCAAGACGTTCCTTATCAGCCTGCAGATTCCAGCCGTGGTCTGAGGTATTGGCATCGGGTGTGTCCGGCACGAGCGTGGCCTGGTTCGGCTTTACTTCGCTGACAATCTGCATATATCTGCCGAGAAAGGGGTTACCCTCTATATTAAACTCGACGGTTATCATCTTGGCGAGTTCGTAAACATCCGAATATTTTATGTGGCGTTCGTCGGGGCGAGGGTGAACGGTTATCCCGTGTGCATCGGCTTTGATTACGATTTTGGCCGATTCAACCACGCTGGGTATGCCGATATTGCGCTGGTTCCGCAGCAGAGCGATTTTATTTAGATTGACGCTAAGTTTCGTCATTTTTTAAGACCTTGATGGACTTGCGCAATTATACCGTTGTGTCAGTTCAAAACAAGAAAATTAAGCTGACAAAAAATTTGTGAGTTTTTAGTTGGTAGTTCGTAGTTCATAGTTGAGGTGCAATATCGGTAATAACCCCGTTTTTACAGTAATCTATTGATTCGCTGTATATTTGTGGTATATTCTGTGGTAGTATCGAGTAGAACAATTTGGCAAGAACGGAGCGAAGTGTTACATTGAGCAGATAAATACGTGGTTCTGGTATCTTGTAAGCCCAGCAGCGTAGCTGAGCGGGACTAAAACAGAAATATCAGATAAAAGGAGACATATTATGAAGAAGATTTTACTTTCGCTGCTTGTTTTGCTTGTTCTGTTGTGGGCCGGCAGTTCGGTCTTCGCAAAGAGAAAAGGCGGAGGTGCCGGCGGACAGAACAGGCAAACAAGGAAGGTCCAGGACAGGGACAGAAACAGGGACAAAGACAGAGACAGGGACAGGAGCAGGAGCCAGGAGAAAAGTAAAGCTGCAGAAAAGGGCGCTGGAAAGAGCAAAGGTGAAGTTGAGGCCCAGAAAAGGAGTGCTCGTGGAGGTAAGGGCCAGGTCAAGACAGCAGAAAAGGACGCCGGCAAAAATAGAGCCAAAGGTAAAGCATTGGAAAAGGCCGCCGGCAAAGGCAAAGGTAAGTCTGCAGAAAAGGATACCGGTAAAGGCAAGGGGCATCAGCAACAACTTAAAGCGCTCCAGAGGCAAATGTTCCATGAAGTAGCAAAGCATCGACAGCGCAGAGCCCGATTGGCACGAATCAGGCAATTGGCCGCCAAGGCAGGTAATAAGGACATCCTTGAACGAGTCAACAAGCTTCAGGCAAAAGAGCAACAACGTTATGAGCACAAGCGCAATCGTATACGAGAAAGAATGCAAAAGACTCTGCAACTTGGCAAAAAAACTCCAGGCGAGGAGGTCCAGAAAGCCGTTAAGAAAGGCGCTGGTAAGGGAAAGGGCAAGGGCGAAAAGCCCCAAACGGGAGCTGGAAAGGCGAAGGAAAAGCCTGAGATGCCCCCAAGGTAAAGCTGCTTGAGTCCGGCACAGGTAACAATGAAAGTATATCCATTTGCGAAGGAATGAAAAAAATGCTGCGAAAAGTATTAGTTATAATTGTCTCAGCAACTATAAGCTTTTTTTGCTTTAGCGGGTGTGACAACTCTTCAAGTGACGCTGAACCCAACGAGGAAGTGGTTAAGACCATGGCTGAATACGAGGCTGAGGCGGAAGCGCAAATAAACGAAGAGAATATGGCCGAAGAGCTTGAGAAGATTGAAAAAGCGCTGGAACAGGAAATCAGCGAGGAGCCATAGCCAATCATGCTTTTGCTGCTCTGCTTGTGAAGAGCAGCGGGAAGTGAGCGTTCATATCGAGGGACCGTGGGAGGTGGTATCCGAAGAGTTACTGCCGCCGGGTCTTCGGGGCAAAGTAAAGACCAAACTGAAAGAGTATCCCGGACGAGGACTCGGCACAAAAAGGATTAGAATTAGCCACAGAGGGCACAGAGAACACAGAGAAGAAATTAGAATTATTAGACGCAGATTACGCTGATTAACCCAGCCCCTCGGAGGGGCGGGGTTAACGCAGATTTTTAATAAATTTTTATCTTTCCGCGGAATCTGCGGAATCAGCGTCAAAAACAAATAACAGCGGCATCAGTGAAATCTGTGGTAAAATATGATGGTTTTTGCCTTGAACCGGACCAAAAAGATATTATAATGCTTCTGCATTCATTTTTTATGGTTTTTCAGGAGGACAAAGGAAATGAAAAGTTTGGTTCTTACCTTAACTTTGCTGTTTTTAGCCATTCTCTGCAAAGCAGAAACAATCATAGTTGACCCCAACGGTTCTGCTGATTTCGACAACATTCAAGATGCAATCAACTACTCCTGGCACGGTGATACTGTTATCGTCAGGCCAGGCACATACAACGAGAATATTTGTTTTAACTGGAGGGCTATCACGCTTACCAGTGAAAACCCCAATGACCCGAATATTGTGGAGTCTACAATTATCACAGCCGATTCAGGTTACAGTGTAACTTTTGACTTTGGGGAAGGCGCCAGCTCCGTACTTACTGGTTTTACCATCACTGGGCGAGGCATTCTCTGTT
Organism: Phycisphaerae bacterium; assembly: GCA_030614945.1. The sequence continues at coordinate 8,569 of JAUXAH010000018.1, read as the reverse complement.
ACGACAGCTCGCCTACTATTTCAAAGAATGTTATCAGGCATTGTGCTTCTCACGGCATTTATGGTCAATACGGTGGCGCACCTGCTATTTCAGACAATATGATAAATTCCAGTAATCACCGCGGCATATCTGATTGCGATGGGATAATCACAAACAACGTTATTTCAGGCAACAGAGGTGGTATAGCTTATTGCGATGGCACGATAAGTTACAACACAATTACAAATAATACAACCACCAGTAATGGGGCTGGTTTGTATGATTGTAATGGTACAATAACCAATAACATCATTTCAAACAACTATTGCGATAATATCGGTGGCGGCCTGTGTGGATGTGATGGCGAAATAATTGACAACGTAATTATAGACAATTACGCTGGAAGTGGTGGAGGGCTTCGTGATTGTGAGGGTAATATCCGTAACAACATTATTGCTGGAAACGAAGCCCAAGCTGTCGGTGGTGGCCTACACTATTGCACCGGCAATATTAGTAATAATGTTATTGCTGGAAACAAATCCGGCAGCTATGGTGGCGGACTAAATGGCTGCGGGGGTTCTATATACAACAATACGATTGTAGGCAATATAGCATGGCAGAACGGTGGAGCTCTTTACGGATGTAGTGCATCTGTCCGGAACAACATAATAGCGTTCAATAAAGCAGGTTCTATCGGCGGCATTTATGGGTTGTGCAATAGTTCTTATAATGTGCTTTGGATGAGCGAAGGGGGTAATTTCGGTGGAGGTGCAACCGCTGGAACCGGCGATATTTGTGCCAACCCACTTTTTGCAGTGAATGGCTACTGGGACCCCAACGGGACCACCGGGGATACGAGTGACGATTTTTGGGTGGATGGTGACTACCATTTGAAATCGGAAGCCGGCAGATGGGACCCAAGTACTGAAAGCTGGGTTCAGGATGATGTGAACAGCTTGTGCATTGACGCTGGCGACCCTAACTCTGACTGGACGGCGGAATTATGGCCGCACGGCAAAGGGATAAATATAGGTGCTTATGGCGGAACACCTGAGGCAAGCATGTCCCCGTCAGACGCGGGCAATATTGCAGACTTAAACAATGACGATACTGTGGATTTTGCTGATATGGTAATCTTTGTGGGAAAATGGCTTTCCAACCAAACGTTACTTGCTGAAGACCTGAACAGAGATAGAATTGTGAATTTCAAAGACTTTGCAATTTTTGCAGATAATTGGCCTTGGGAAGAATAGTGCCAGATTTGCCTCGACCCGCCAAGTGCCTGCTGGGAGTAAACTAACGCGCCACGGGGTTGCTGTTTGGATTCGGCGCGCCGCATTTAAGAGAAACATGCTAAACGTTTATGTAAAAATTCAGAGGGGATCCCCTATGTGGTTACCAACAAAAGAGGAACGGGATTTATTGGCCTATTACTACAAGACGATAAAGAAGCCGAATGAGTGGTATACATTTAATCCGTGGGAAGACCCAGATGAGCTTATCGATGCCATAGGTTACTTCAGATTCATTAGACGTATTTTCCGGAAAGCAAAGTATTGGTTCCGAGTTAAAGTGTTCAACTCACCAAAGGTTGATGATGAACCACGTTCCGAACAGGAGTGGGCAGCAAACGAACGGCTGCATGAACGCGGATTTATTGAACTGGGGAAAAGAGAAATAGACAAAATTCCTGTGAAACTAACTCTCCAGGGATGGGACCTTGGACGCAAGTACAGCAAATCTCTAATTCGTTTCGGTTTATGGTTTGCTGCATACAAAGATTGTGGGTTGGGGCTGCTAATTGGTGCCATTTTAGGGATTTTGGGAACGATAATCGTCAACAGACTTTCGCGGTGATGACCGAAAGAATGAGATTGCCGCGTCGCTGCGCTCCTCGCAATGACGATTTAACAAATGGATTCTGTGTTCCGTCCAAGGGCCGGACTTTCAGCACAGCGAAATGGTGGGCACGGCCCACCCTACGTAGCTGTTATCCATAACCACAAATAAAAAGTTTGATTTTTTCAAATCATCGTCTATAATATAACTGTAAAGGAGACTGAACAGGAGTAACTTTATGCATAATGAATTTACCGTAATAGTGGAAAGGGATGGCGACTGGTTCATTGCTTATTGTGCCGAAGTGCCGGGAGCTAATGGACAGGGTAAAACCAAAGAAGAATGCCTTGCAAATTTACCAGAGGCAATCGGCCTTATTCTCGAAGACCGTCGTCAAGATGCCTTACGCGGAATTCCTGAAGATGCAACGCCTGAAGTGGTGAGTGTGGAATGAAACGAGAAACAATTCCTCGTCATACGGAGATTTCAAATAAATTACTCAAACTGACCGGTTCTATTTTTTAGATACGGATTTACACGAATTAACACTGTTTATTAAAGATTTGGATTCCTGCTTTCGCAGGAATGACAGAGGAGGAATGAGATTGCCATACCCGCTTTCGCGGGCACAGGCTCTAAGGACGCTGCGCTCCTCGCAATGACAAGAAGGGGTAAGAATGACCCCGCACCAAATTACCCCCGCCGGAGAAATGCGGGAGCAGGCGGCAAGGGCCTATTACGTGCGGGGCAAGTAAGGGATGACCGAAAGAATATCGAATATCGAACAAGGAATAATGAATGCTGAAGTGAAAAGATGCGGAAGATGAAATAAAAGAGTCTATATCACTATGAGAGAAAAAAGTCTTAAAGAAGCGGTGCTCTGGGGCGCAGCGGAGGATAAAAATGTCCGGTGTAAACTGTGTAACTGGCGATGCCTGATTGATGAGGGAAAGTTAGGCCGATGCTGTGTACGTAAGAATATAGACGGCACATTGTATTCGCTAAATTATGATAAGGTTTGCTCGGCTAACCCCGACCCGATTGAGAAGAAGCCATTGTTCCATTTTCAGCCGGGCACGCGCAGCTTTTCTATCGCTGCGATGGGCTGTAATTTTCGCTGTGAGTTTTGCCAGAACTGGCAGATAAGCCAGGCGGCTGTTGAGGATGGGCGAATCGACGGGCAGGCAATAAGCCCGGAGAGAATTGTCGAGGCGGCTGTGGGCGGCGGATGCAAGAGTATCGCTTATACCTATACTGAGCCGACGATTTTTATGGAGCTGTGCAATGATTGCGGACGGATAGGCAAAGAACGCGGCCTGACGAATGTTTTTGTCAGTAACGGGTTTATGACCAAAGAAGCGATTGATTTCGCCGGCGATTGGCTCAACGGCATTAACGTTGACCTGAAATCATTTAGTGAAGATTATTACAAGCGGCTGTGCAAGGCCAGACTGCAACCGGTGCTTGATACGATTAGCTATATCGCAAAGGAGACGAACATCTGGCTTGAAGTTACTACTTTACTCGTTCCGGGCGAAAATGATTCCGACGATGAGCTGAAAAAACTTGCGGATTTTATCGTTTCCCGTGCCGGTGCCGATGTTCCGTGGCATATCAGCCGGTTTCATCCGCAGTATAAGTATCTGGATTCGGGTCCCACGCCGGTTAGTAGTCTTGAACGTGCTGAGCAAACAGGCAAGGCGGCGGGGCTGCATTACGTTTACCTGGGCAATGTGCCGGGGTCGAAATCAGAGAGTACTTTTTGTTATAACTGCGGCAGGGTTTTGATTGAGCGCGTGGGCTACCGAATAGCTGCCAATTATATAACGAATTCCTGTTGTCCTGATTGCGGGACAAAGATAGCGGGCTTTGAACTTTAGAAAAAGATTAACCGCCGAGCACGCGGAGAACGCAGAGATAGATTCCCGCTCCTCCGAAGGCGGACAAGTTTCGCAGGAATGACAAGGGCAAGCAATGAAGATAGTTGCTGATGAGAATATTCCGTTTGTGGCTGAGTGCTTTTCATCGATTGGGCAGGTTGAAGTTGTCGGGGGCCGGGAGATAACGCCAGGCGTCGTTGCCGGTGCGGATGCCCTGCTGGTTCGCAGTGTAACGCGGGTAGGTGCGGATTTGTTGAGCGGCAGCGGCGTTCGCTTCGTAGGTACCGCCACCATTGGCTTTGACCATATAGATATCGAATATCTTTCGCGAAACAATATCGGTTTTGCATCAGCGCCGGGGTCGAATGCCAATTCCGCAGCGGAATATGTCATCGCTGCACTGCTTGATGTCGGGCAAAAGTATAATCTTGACTTGCAGGGTAAATCGATAGGTGTTATAGGCGCAGGTAACGTCGGCAGCAGGGTGGCTAAAAAAGCTTCAGCATTGGGTATGGAGGTCTATTTGAACGACCCGCCCTTGCAGAGGCAAAGCGGCGATGCAAAATATCTGCCGATAGAAAAACTTTTTGATTGTGATTTTATAACGCTTCATACGCCGTTGACTTTTGAGGGGATTGACAAGACGTTTCATTTAGCTGACGAGAAGTTTCTCAAGTCGCTGAAGAAAAAGTGTATTTTTCTTAATACTTCTCGCGGCGGGGTGGTTGACAGCATCGCTCTTAAAGCAGCAAAAGAATCGGGGAAGTTGAAAGCCGTTGTGCTCGATGTCTGGGAGGGTGAGCCGAATATCGCTACGGAACTTCTGGAAATGGTTGATATCGGCACGCCGCACATCGCCGGTTATTCGCTGGACGGCAAGGTTGCGGGGATGATTATGATTTATAAAGCGGTCTGTAAGTATTTTGGATTTAGCGCGAAATTTGATATTGAATCTTTTTTGCCCGAGCCGATTATTCCAGAGTTGGAGATAAATCCGAATAAAGGTAGTGAGCAGGATGTGTTATCGGGGGCTGTGGAGAAGATTTATGATATTAAGGAAGATGATTTCAGACTTCGGCAGATTTTGAATAAGCAGGCGGAAGAGAGTGGTGAGTTCTTCAGTGGGCTGCGGAAGAATTATCCTGTTCGGAGGGAATTTCAAAATACGCGGATAGTAATAAAAGAATTTGCCACAGAGGACACAGAGAACACAGAGAATACAGAGAAGGTGGATTCCCGCTTGCGCGGGAATGACATGTCAAAGATGAAAGGTATTGCTGAGAAGCTGGAAGGTATTGGATTTAAGATTCTAAAAAATAGCATATAAATTCGAAATCCGAATATCGAAATACGAAATGGTTCGACAAGCTCACCATCCTGAGCAAAGTCGAAGGACAAAATCGAATTTTCAAATACCAAATGTTCAAAACAGAGATTCTTCGCTTAGCTCAGAATGACAAAGAAAGGGCAAAAGACAGAAGACGGGAGGCAAAAATAAAAGGTGAAAGGTAGCGGTGGAAATATAGTTGAGTGGCCGAGGGGGCGATTGGATTTTTCGGCTGGGTGTGTTGTGATGGGGGTTTTGAATGTTACGCCGGATTCATTCAGCGACGGCGGTCAGTTCTTCGATACGGATAAGGCCATCAAGCGTGGTGTGCAAATGGCCGGCGAGGGGGCTGCGATAATAGATGTGGGAGCGGAGTCGACGCGGCCGGGTTCTGCGTCCGTATCGGCTGATGAGCAGATAAAACGAGCAATTCCAGTGATAGATGCGCTTTGTAAAAAAATAGATGTGCCGATTAGTATTGATGCTTATAAATACGAAGTTGCGTTGGCTGCTCTGGAAGCGGGGGCGGGTATGGTAAATGATATTACGGCTCTAAGCGATGAGCGGATGGGAGAATTGGCGGCTGAGCAGCAGGTGCCGGTCGCTTTGATGCATATGCAGGGGACGCCTGCAACGATGCAAGCCGAACCAAAATATGATGATGTAGTTAGTGAGGTTCTTGAGTTTCTTTTGGAGAGGGCAAAAAGAGCTGAAGAGTTTGGCATTGAGAGAAAGAAGATTTTTATTGACCCCGGTATTGGCTTTGGCAAGACGTTAGAGCACAATCTTTTGCTTTTGAGAAATATTGATAAATTTGTTGCTACCGGTTATCGTGTGCTTGTGGGGACGAGCCGGAAAAGTTTTATCGGCAAGCTAACCGGCAAAGAAAAAGTCACGGACAGAATATTCGGCACGGCTGCATCAGTTGCTTTATGCGTCACGGCGGGCGTTTCGATCGTCCGTGTCCACGATGTAGCTGAAATGGTGGATGTGGTAAAGGTAGCCAATAAACTAAAAATTCAAAGCTAAAAGCGTTGACTATCCACGGCGCAGAATCTACAATGACAGGCAAATTCCGAGAATAGAAATACTATGATAACAAAAGAAGAAATCCTTAAAACCCTCGCTAAAGACAAGCCACAACTGCAAAAGCAGTTTAAAGTCCGTAAATTGGCTCTATTCGGGTCGTACGCAAGAGGAGACCAGCGTCAAGACAGCGACGTGGATATACTCGTCGAGGTTGACCCGTCAATAGGCCTGGAATTCGTAACCCTTGCCGAAAGACTCGAAGAAACACTGAAGGCATCAGTTGACCTCGTCTCAAGCCGAGCAGTTACTCCGCAAGCATTCAAATTCATCGAGCCGGAACTGATTTATGTCTAAAAGACCCATTGACTTACTGCTGAATGACATCTGTCAGGCTATTGACAGAATCGAGCAATATATCAAAAACCTGTCGTTTGATGCCTTTTCAGAGGACCAGAAATCTGTTGACGCTGTTGTCAGAAATCTTGAGATTATAGGGGAAGTCGCAAACCGACTGCCGGATGAGCTCAAAGAAAAATATTCAGAAATAGAATGGCATAAGGTCGTAGGACTGCGGCACCGGATTGTTCATGAATATTTCGGCATTGACCTTGAGATTATATGGCAAATCCTGAACAAAGACCTGCCGGAATTAAAACAAAAGATAATGCAAATAATGAGCGAGGAAGGCGGAAGTTGAGTGTTAGCCTTGCAGCAGGTGTCTCAATCGTCCGCGTCCACGATGTAGATGAGATGGCGGAGGTGGTAAAGGTCGTAAATGCCATCAATCTTTAGAAATATCTTTGCTTAGCCTATACTTCTTAGCCTTAGAGCTTTTATCTATGCTGGTTGGTATTAGTAACGCTGACTTCAACTTTCTTTTCAATTAGAGTTTTAAGTATAAACAACATAAACAAACCTAAGGCACCAACAAACCAGGCGGGTAATGGTGACTCAACAATCCAATAATAGATAGGATCTTTTATTAATATAAATTCTTCACCATTTGCGGTTCTCTTGATGATCCGGGGAAATAATGTCGGACTTTTGATGAAATAAGTATTGTAAAAATTATCTTGATCATTTAAGCCACCTGCCCTTTCATCCAAAAGTGAATATTCTTCAAATGATTTAATCTTTTTGCGTTCTAACAATTGTCCATTTGAGTCAAAGATATCATGTGTATCTGGCCTTGATATTACTGCGTGAACGTGGTCGTTACCATCAGTCCAAATGTCAAAGTGGCCACCACCAGTTTTGACAAACCAACCTTTAAGAAAATAGCCGTATCGATCGTAAACTTGAATTCGCGAGTATCCATGAATGGCGAGATATATACGCCCTGTGCTGTCAACTGCAATTCCTTGAACCTCACCAAGTGGGAACTGAATTTTTTTTGGAAAAAGGTATGTTCGTATTGGCACAAACTCCATACTTACAACTCCACCAAATCCAAAAAGACCAACGCCCGCAATCATAAGTATCCACGAACAGATTACTGCAATTATCCATAGTTCCTTTATTACCTTTTTACACAATAGCCCTAGAACTACGATACAAAACGAGGTAATTATACATGTGAAAATTAAATACCCACATAAACGAGTTAGATAAATCATGAATAAGCCACAGATAGTACATAAAGTGTTGAGGAATAGAAAAAGAACTACAACAGCAATCAGAATCTTCAACAACCATCCTTTTATTGTAGTTGCAGAGCGTGGATCAAGCTTCTTTGTAAGCGAATCCGAGTGTTTATCTATGGCCAGAATAATTTTTTTCATTTTTACTTTTTGATAAGAATCAAATCTGTGTAAATATTATCTTTTGGGGGCTGTTGGGTAAAGTCAAAAATCTGTGTTTAGGGCGTTTTTTAGCACTTCGCTGGTGTTCTTGACGAAGGCAAATTAAGTCCTAAGATAATTTTCTATTCTTTTGATGAATTTTTCTGCGTCGTTAACTCTTTTGACGGCTCTATCCTGCTCAATTTCGATGTCGATATCATAATCGCCGATTTCTCGGTCTTCCTGCTCAGCCGTGAGAATTCTTGCAAAGTCCTTTTCGATCTTTTCGGTCTTGACAAGATGTAGTCCAAACATTCGCCGCACGGCGTGGTGCGATTGCGGCTCGACACCTTCTATTGCTAATACAGCTTTGGCGGCATGCAGTACCGCATAATAGGCTCTGGAAACGCAGTCTTCGTAAAGCTGATTTTCCAAAAGAGTTTTTGCTGCCAGAAGAGCTTTTTTAGCGCGAATTAGCTCTTTTTGCGATATGTCATTCATACTGTGATTGCATCCTTGCTAACATTGTGTATAAAAGAGGTACCTTCTTTGCAAAGTTGGACGAATCTGCTTTTACTGATAACCTTCGGTGATATGCAAATGTCGGTCTGGAGAAATATATCTGTTGCAATATTGTAAACTGCATCGCAGATGTGCCAGTCATCAGTTGCTACGATAACCAGGACATCCACGTCGGAATCGGGCCGACCATCACCGCGAGCCTTCGAGCCGAA
>JAUXAH010000642.1 GCA_030614945.1 Phycisphaerae bacterium | reverse complement strand
AAGTGCATTATCGAGTGGGCCAGAACTGCTTTCGGTGTCGATTTGAAGCCCTCGGATGTTGGCGGCATTAAGGCAGCGGAAATTGAGAGATTAATAAAGCAGCAGGCGAAAGATAATGCAGCTAATGATATATCGCTTTCTATGGGGGAATATTTAGAAGACTACGCAGACCCGCGAAGCTGGGACATTGCCGGCTTGTGCAAGTGGGCGATGAGCGCCTTTCGTGTCAGTTTAAGCCCTGGCAAAGTGAAGGCACAGGAGCCGGAGGAGATTGAAGAGCAGTTAATTTCAGCCGCGGCTGAGCAAATTGATAAAAAGGACTGCTCACAACTAATCGAATTTTTGAAGCCGAATTTTGCTGTCCGCACATTTACCGAATGGGTGCGAGCGAAATTCGATATAAGACTGGAGGTCGGCGAGGTTGCGAGCTTAAATGCGTCCCAAATCCGTCAGCAGCTTGGCGAAGAAACCGCAGCGAAATACAAACAAAGGGAGATTGAGTATCCAGTTGAATTTGCGATGAATATGGTTTACGGGCCGGGCGGGCCCAACGTATATGCGTTCGAGGCGCTTGCGGACTGGGCGAACAAAAAATATAACGCCGGCCTTTCAGTTGAGCGGATACAAAACGTCAAACCCAGGGCCTTACACAAACAACTGGTCGAATTGAGCGAAAGCTTTAACAACGGCGAGTTAGACCGAGAGCTTGCCGACAAAGTCGCTCAATTAAACACTGCCGAATTAGCGAAGTGGGCTAACGAAAGATTCGAGGCCTCTTTGACTGAAGACGACCTCGCCGGCGTGCCGGAACGCAAAGAGAAGCTCTCTGAACTCGCAAGGGAGTTCCTGCGCAAGGAACTAAGCGACCTTGAAAAATATGTTTTGGTCCAGGTTTACGACAGCACCTGGAAGGACCATCTCTATTCGATGGACCATCTGAAAGACAGTATCTGGATGCGTAGCTGGGCGGAGAGAGACCCGAAGACGGAATATAAGCGTGAAGGCTATCGCATGTTCGAAGAGATGCTTGAAAACATTGAAGACCGTGTTACGGATATTATCTTCAAGGTACACCTGGAAGCCGGCGCCAGGGCGCAAAGTATCTGGAATGTAAGTCGAACGGCCCACGACGAGGTTGGTCAGTTCGCGATGGCTGAGCAACAGCGGGCCGCCGCACAGGCACCGCAGGGCGAGCCGAGAGTAAAACAAATCCGGCTGGAACATCCCAAGGTCGGCCGAAACGCCCC
>JAUXAH010000115.1 GCA_030614945.1 Phycisphaerae bacterium | reverse complement strand
CCAAAGTCTATCTCGACCTCTTTACCGGTGGGGTTCTCAATCGTGTACTCAGCCGAGACACGGACAAGGGGCGGCATCGTAGTGTTACCCCTTGATATCCTGTCCTTACCAAATGTTACCTTCAGGTCCTCCTTGATAACCCGAAGGCGCGTCTCCCGCGCGGGTTTCAAGCCGGGGTCAAGACGCGCAAGCACGCCCTTCGCAGCCGGGGCACCGTTTGGATACTTCAGCACAAACGGCCCACCGTTTGCCAAAGCGAAGCTCCCTGTCAAAACGCACAAAGCGAAAACGCTCACCAAAATTACCCCAGTTTTTTCTGTTCTAATCATCTCAAAATCTCATTTCGTGTTAAAAAGTTAACAACTGTTCTCAACCACTGCCATCAGCTTGTCAATAATTCTTCATTTTCACCTCCTTTCAAAAAGTCATAAAATAGGTTGTTTCTGTTGAATTAATAATACGACAGCGGCGGTTGAGAGTTGAGTAAAATGGGTGTAAAATAAAAGGTGAGCTTTTTTACAAAACATTTACAAACCTTTCGCTCCGATTTAGTCTATAATATATAGTAGGTGTGGTATGGAACAAAAAGCTCATATACTAATAGTTGAAGATGAGCAGAAAATCCGAACAGCCCTGACGGATTTTCTGGAGTTCCACGATTTTAAGGTTACCGAAGCCGTGGATGGGCTTGAAGCTGAACGAACTGTGGCCAAGAGGCGCTTTGATTTGATTTTGCTTGACCTGATGCTGCCGAAAATCAGCGGCGAGCAACTATGTACAAAATGGCGTCGAGACGGCATGCAAACTCCCATCATTATGCTGACAGCCAAGGGTCAGCAGAAAGAAAAAGTAATGGGCCTGAACATCGGAGCCGATGACTATATCACCAAGCCATTTTCGCTCGATGAGCTGCTGGCACGGATAAAAGCGGTGTTGCGACGAATAGACCCGGCCCGAGCAGTCGGGCAGACCTTTAAGTTTGCAGATTTGGATGTTGATATTGCAGCGTTGAAAATAAAACGCACCCGTGCCTGCGCAACCACAGGTGCAGACAAAAAAAAGGAAGTAGAAATTACCAAACGCGAAGCGGCAATCTTGCAGTATTTTGCCGCTAATCCAAACCGTGTCATCAGCAGAGAAGAGCTTTATAAAGAGGTTTGGGAAGAGACTATGACTGAATTAGGCACAAGGACCACGGATATGCACATCGCCAAGTTGAGGAGTAAAATCGAGAAAAACTCAGCCGACCCGCAAATTATCAAAACCGTGCGTGGTGCAGGCTATAAATATGAAAATTAACTATCACAGGATGAAGTAAAGCAAATGTACAGGCGGCTTATTATTTTAACGGTAATAATCGCCGTAGCCCTTTGCGGGCTGACGGTGCTGGGATACCACGCTGTCGAAAAATGGGCGCAGGGCATAGAAGGTACGCGACTGGGCGAATTTGCCGCAGTGGCAGAACAAATCAGGCAGGATGTAAAACGCAAACTTGATGTGTTCATGCAGACAGAACAAAACCGAGCTTATACCGATTACCAGTATTACTATGTGCCGGAAAACGTCGCGCCCGGTCAGCGAGCTCAGCAGGTGACTTTATTGCGTTCGCCGCTGGCTGGTGGGCTGGACAACAGCTTTGCCTGGGGCAACTTTCAAATCGAGTCAGACGGCAGCATCATCACGCCAAATGATGACATAGTGCAGAGGGAGGGTGCAACTGAGGACAACAAAAGTCTGGACGCTAAAGTACTATTGAACCGTAAAAACATAGGAACCAATCTGCTGCCTGTGCTAAAAGGTGTGACACCGGGTTCATTCAAGTTGAATGTTAATATGGAAAGCGCTTTGACAAAGCCACTATCAGAGACACAGAAAAAAGAGCAGGTAGTCGCACAGAACGTTCAGAAAAGCACACTCGCGAAGGGCGGAGGATTGAAGAGCCGGCAGGGAAAGGCTTTGCCCATCGAGAGTCTGCGGGCACAGCGGCAGAAGACTCAGGTTATCGAGCAAGAGCGTCAGACATTTATAGACAATGTTGCTGCAAACCCGGATTTGCGGCAGCGAGTAGTAGATTCCCGTAGAAGGCAACAGAATGAGCGAATGGATTTAACACAATCGCAAGAGACAGGGCGGGAACAGACACCCCTAACACAAGCTGAAGAAATGGCTCAAACAATCGATAGATATGCTGACCAGCAGTCGTCTGAGCAGAGAGAGCAAAGTGAGACAGTGCAGGTCAGGATTGGAGGCTTTGAGACGATAGTTACCGGCGGCAGTGCTGAGGAATCCATATTTGCCAAACAGGTGTTTCTACTCAGGAACGTACAAATCGAAGACAGGCACTTCCTACAGGGATTCCAGCTAAATGAAAAGAAGTTGGTCGAGGAGGTCAAAGAATCCGCAGCGCGGTTGATACGCGAAGGTATGGGCTTTGAATTACCTCAAACGAAAAATGGGTGGGCAGAAAATAATAACGTCGCCTATACAGCAGTATTAGTCTTTGACTTTGGTGAGTTGGTATTAAACCTTATGGAAATCGACCCTGCCTGGATTGGCAGACAAATAAGTCAGCTTCGACACTGGTATTTTGGTATTATTTCGATAGTGCTTTTAGCGGTAACGCTGGCGCTTACCAGTTTGTGGCTCAGTACGCGGGCGCAGCTCAAACTGGCGCAGAAAAAGGATGATTTTATATCAGCCGTCTCGCACGAGCTTAGAACGCCGCTGACTTCAATACGAATGTACTCGGAGATGCTGGAGAAGAACTGGGTCAAATCGGAGGACAAGCTCGCCGAATATTACGGGAGTATGCGGCAGGAAAGCGAGCGATTGAGCAGGCTCATCGAGAACGTGCTTGACTTTTCTCGCATCCAGAAGAAACAGAAAAAATATACTTTCAGCCTGGGCGATATAAATGAATGCATTGCGGATGTAGTTGAAATGATGACACCCTACGCAGCACAGAGCGCCTTTTCGATAAAAATGGACCTCGAACACCCCGCCCAAACCGTTTTTGATGGTGATGCAGTTACGCAGATAGTTGTTAACCTGCTGGACAATGCAATCAAATACGCACGCGATGCCGAGGATAAGACCATCACCGTACGAACCAGAAGTGACGAGCAATTCATCTTGATCGAGGTTGAGGACCATGGCCCCGGCGTCCCTCATCGGCAGCGAAAAAAAATCTTCGAGGAATTCTATCGCTCCGGAGCAGAAGCTACGCGCGAAACTACCGGAACTGGCCTGGGTCTTGCCCTCGTGAAAAAATTCGCCCAGGCACACAATGGTTTTGTGGAAATCATCACTGCCAAGCCAACCGGCGCAATCTTTAGGGTGGCCTTAGCTGCCCAGATGTAGCGCCGCCACGTCTGAAGCCGGGACCCACATTCGTCCAGTTAAATAATACCGCCTCGGCAGGCTGAGGTTCAAGTAACTATGGTTCCTCCTGGTCCGCACGGGCGGACTTGGCGGAGCCGAGCCATATAAACGAAATAAGAACCAAAAAGACGCCCGCCAAAAATAAAATGACTCGCCGGATTGGTTCGCCGCACCGGATAAGCCAATTAGGTATCACTGGCTCGGTGGATTGTTGGCTCGAATCTTCTCCTAAGGCCTTCTTGACCGCCTCCAACAGCTCCTCTGTTGCTTTTGGATAAATGATGTTCGCATCGTTACGTTCTGTGCCGAGTACAAGGGGGGCGATGCGCTCAAGAAGATTGGGGTCTTTTTCCAAATTTTGCAGCAGTACATCGTAGTCGTCATTTAAGGACTTCAGCCGATTTGATAATTCTTCCTTCGCTTTCAACAGTTGCCTGTTATGATAGTATTGAAGCACTTCACCGCAGATGATCGAGCCGAACAGCGCTGCTCCGCCGATGCTAAAGAAAACGACAAAAAAAAACATTCGCAGGATATTTTGCCTTCGCATTCTCGTATTGCGTATATCGTATTGCGTATTGCGTATTTCTTTTCGCACGACGCATCACCCACGACGCACGACGAAACTGCCGGCGTATCGTGCGGCGGCGCCAAGGTCTTCACTTATTCTAAGAAGTTGATTATATTTGCAGACCCTGTCTGTTCGGCACAGCGAGCCGGTCTTTATTTGGCCAACGCCCGTCGCAACAGCCAGGTCGGCGATTGTGGTATCTTCTGTTTCGCCGCTTCTGTGACTTATGACCGCCGTCCAGCCGGCTCTGCGAGCCATATTGATTGCTTCAAATGTCTCCGTCAGCGTCCCTATCTGATTGAGCTTTATCAATATCGAATTGGCACAGTCGAGCTTGATGCCTTTTGCAAGACGTTTGGTATTCGTTACGAATAAATCATCGCCGACTAACTGGACCTGACGCCCGAGTTTTTTGTTCAATTTTGTCCAGCCTGTCCAGTCATCTTCCGCCAGCCCGTCTTCAATCGAAACGATAGGATATTTATCCACCCATTGGACCCAGTGTTCAATCAGTGCATCGCTGGATACCTTTTTCTTGGGAGCAGATTTGAAGAATTTGTAGGCCTTGGTTTTGTTGTCGAACATTTCACTTGCAGCAGGGTCCAAAGCGATTGCTATGTCGGGTCCAGCCTTATAGCCGGCTTTCTTGATAGCGTCCATAATAACTTCTAACGCTTCTTCGTTTGTCGCGAGATGCGGAGCAAAACCGCCTTCGTCACCAACCGCTGTGGCGTAGCCTTTCTTGGCGAGCACGGCCTTTAGCGTATGAAAGACTTCAGCCCCCATCTGCAGGGCCTGCGGGAAGTCCCTGGCGCCTATCGGCATAATCATAAATTCTTGAAAGTCCACATTATTGTCTGAGTGTTTTCCACCGTTTAGAATATTCATCATTGGCACCGGGAGGATATTGGCGCCCGCCCCGCCTAAATCCCGCCCCTGCGGCAGGAGCGTGGATAAATAACGGTACAACGGCAGGCCGGCTGAATCCGCTGCCGCCTTTGCAGCCGCTAACGAGACGCCTAATATTGCGTTTGCGCCGAGCTTGCCTTTGTTAGCCGTGCCATCCAGTTCAATCATCAACAGGTCAAGTTTCTCCTGTAGCATAGCGTCCATACCCAAAACTTCGGGGGCGATTACTTCATTTACATTCTTGACCGCCCGCCTAACGCCTTTGCCCATATAGCGTTTTGCCCCCGTATCGCGAAGCTCTATCGCTTCGTATGCGCCCGTGCTGGCTCCGGAGGGCACCGCTGCCCGGCCAAAAGAACCATCTTCAAGCAATACATCAACTTCAACAGTAGGGTTACCGCGGGAATCAAGTATCTCCCTTGCCGTTATATCAACTATCGTTGTGAACATTTTATGTCCTTTCTCCCCCTCGGTTTGCTTCGCAAGAAGCAGAGGGGGACCAATTACCAATTACCAATTACCAATCACCAGTTACCAATTACCAACCCATTTGCCGGAGATTACCGACTTTTGCCAGCGACGTCAAGACTTGATTGCAGAAGTTGCTGGGGCAATAGAGCTTGGTCACTACGATGTAAAATATTGAGGCCGGTCCAGAAGAACTGGCCTTTTTTGTTTTGGAATCGGCGGTTTTATGAAATTTTACACGAATTTTACAAAAACCTTGTAACTTTTCGGACTCTTATGCGTCTATGAGTATAGCAGCAGTAATCTCGTGCTGCCTCACGTGGCTTTTAAAATTGCATCATCACCCTCCTCCGAAAGGCCGATACCCACTGGGTCGGCCTTTTTTTGTTGATTATCCGCCAGAAGGGTGTAAAATGTAAAACTAAAAGTGTAAAACTGTTGAATTCCATAGTTTTTAGTTTTTAGATTTAGGTTTTTAGCTTTTTTTATGAGGATTCCGCTAACCAAATACGGCTGGCCGCAGGTGATTATATTCCCTGCATCAGTAATTTGCCTGATAGCTGTTATATATTTTGTCTGTAAAGGGCAAGGCTTAGAGTCGCTACGGTTTTGGGCCTTTGTTTCAATAGAACCGCTCTTAGCCCTGATTTTGATATGGTCCCTGGCGTTTTTCAGAGACCCTTACAGGACTGTCCCAAATGATAGTAGCCTGCTGCTGGCGCCCGCTGACGGCAAAATTACCGATA
>JAUXAH010000039.1 GCA_030614945.1 Phycisphaerae bacterium | reverse complement strand
GAGGGTATCAGAAATGAGCGATTTAGAAAAGAATCATGATCAGGTGATCGAACAAAAGGTTGTTAATTTCGAAACTCCACCTGAACCTGGAAGCGAGAGCACATCCGCTTTAATTAAAGGTGTAGTACGACGCTGGTATATTGTGCTGATAATATTCTTGATAATGTGCGCAGCTGGACTGCCTGCAATATGGCTTTTGGTCGAGCCTCTGTACAATGTGACCGGCGCAATAAGGGTGGCTCCCACTTCACCAAATGTCTGGACTGGTAGGGCAGACACAGCGGAAATATCAACTTATAACATCTTCGTGAACACCCAGGCAGGAATGATCACCAGCAGCCGGGTGGTGCAAAGAGTAGCGGATGATTTAGTAGACAAAAACCTGTCCTTCTTTGAAGCTAAAACAACCGGTCTTGCCACAAGATTAAAGCGGGTATTAAAGCAGGTATTAAAGCAGGCTGAAACAAAACCTGAGCCGGCAGGTAAATTAAAAGAAGCAATACGCCGTGGGGTCATCACAGTCGCGCCAGCCCAAGATAGCGAGCTAATAAACATAACCATGAAAAGCCTGGAACCAGAAGAAGCGATGCAGGTTGTAGACGCTTTTATCAGGAATTATATGGCCGTAGAAGTCTTGGCCTCTGCCCAGAGCCGGGACCAGGAACTGACGCTCCTGGAAGATGAGCGAAAGATGCTGGTCGAAAAATTGCAGAGCTGGCGCAGAGCAATCCACGAATTGGCCCAAGAATATGGGACTGTTAATTTGGACAGTCGGCAGGATATGATGTTACGACGTGTTGCAACTCTCCTATCCGAACTGACAAGAGTAGAAGCACAAAATATTGGCCTCGAAGCTCAGGTGAAATTACTCGAACAGACCACAGAGCAGGCTGCCACGCCAGCCGGGTTATTGAGCACGCCAGAGACATTGTTGAAAATGCGACAAGAGTACATAGATAGGGACCTGACCGTACGGGTACCGATGCAAAATATCGCATTATTCGACCAAGAGCTTGTCGTTGCCCAACAGACATTAGCTTCTACAAATCCGGAACTCGAACTCAAAGCTAAGGTGTTAGAAGCATTGATGGTACGTCTTGAGGAGTGTAAGGAAGAAGCGAGCAAAGAGTTTGATGATTTGATGTCTAAGACCAGCAACGAGGAGCTGAAGAGGGCACAGGCTGGGTTGGAACAAGGCATCGTGTCCCAAAACCATCTTCAAGAGATGCTGGCTAAAGAAGACGCTGAAGCCATTGAACTCGGCCGTAAGCAATTAAACATTCAGGACTATCAGGATGAATGGGAGTTAACCAAGGACATGTACGATATAGTGCAGCAGCGTCTACAAGAATCGCAAATGTTCCGAAAGAGTCCTGCAAGGATTTCTGTGGCTTATGCTGCCGACGTCGCTTATGTCCAGGATAGGCGAGCAGGATACTCAGCGGCCCTGTTCTTTGGTGCACTCGCTTGTGGTATGGTGCTGGCATATCTTCGCGATAAGGCTGACCAGAGCTTGTGGACGCCTGACGATGTGGTCAAACTAACCGGTATCCGAATAATCGGGACTACTATCAGTTCATACACCATCAAACCGGCCCTTCTTCCAGAACACATAGCCGGAGACTACCAGACTATACGCACTAACTTAGGGTTACTTGATGGCGAAGGAGTACCTAAGAAGTTGGTTGTAACAAGCCCGGGGGTGCGAGAAGGCAAAACTACCTTTGCCATTAATTTGGCAACAAGTATGGCCGGGTCAGGGAAGAAGGTTTTGCTTATAGACGGCGACTTGAGAAAACCTGATATCGCGCACTTGCTGAATCTTCCCAAAGGCTCGAGCAGTCTGCAGACTGTACTTTTGGGAAGAGAGTTTGACAAAGCTGTTTACTCTATACCTTCAACAGGCTTGGATATACTTGTGGCTGATTCTCACAACAGGGCCGATGCTTACGAACTATTAGCTTCGCCGGACGCGATGCAGCACATAAATATAATCAGTCAAAAGTACGATCACGTGATTATTGACACTCCTCCCATGCTGGCTTTTCCTGACGCGATTATATGGGCTAAGATTGGAGATGCGGTTATTTTGACCAGCTTCGCCGGCCGGACTACTACGCCGGACCTCAGAGAAGCAAAGGAACGACTGACACAAGTAAACGTCAGGGTGCTGGGCATAGTGCTAAATAACGTCCGAGTCGAACAGAGTTTCTGCCGTAGCACTTACAATTATTCCGCACAAGCTGACCAATCAGGCAAGAAGACAAAGCAAGCAAACACAGAGCTGCTGCTGCCTATGTAAAGCATAGAAGATAATGCCAACGATTCCAAACCTCGCAAAATAGTGTGGCCTTAATCTACCAATGAACCTGATTATCATACACAAAAGCAAAAACTCCACAACCGGTAGCGGTGATAATCTATTTCGGTTTGCTATCTCCAGTGAACCTATCGCCGGTGTTATCCTTGATGGATTAAGCGCAAGCTTATGCCGGCCCCATAGCATAAGACGGCCTCCGGCAATGCTACGGGGCTGGGGTCGCAAGACCGTTTGCGCCGTCCCAGAAGGATGGAGCGTTAAACCTTGGGTGACCACACCAAAGATAATATCTTACACGGAAAATGTGCCAATCTGCCCGGAGTTCCGCCGTAAGGCGTCCTGCGGATTGCGGAAAACCAGACGAGATTCATGGCTTGTTGTTTCGAACGGACGGTTTGCCACGCAAATCAACAGCGAATTGCTCGAGAGGGTACTGGCCGGTATCCAGGCAGACGTGGTAGCGGTCAATGTCGAGCCTGAGGTATTGGGCAAACGAGAAAAAATACGATTGGCGGCCCAGGGCAAGGTAGCAGGTTTCCGTCGGTTTTACTTTGATTCGGCTGAACCGGCACCGGTTCCTGCTGATTGGCCTCATCATATTTTTGTTAGAACTAATGTTCTTGACCGAGTTCTAACTGACCGCGCTTTACCCCGGTCTTTTGCCGCTCTTTTAGAAAGGTGTCAGTCAAGCGCGTTGACGCTGCGTGCAGTTAATGTAGGTGGGGCGGTATTAGATTTAGGGACGGAAAGTGGGTTGCTGAACTTTTGCAGGACAAGGCTTTCAAAAATTCGAAGTTCAGCCCTTGCCGGCAACAAGCAGCGACAAAATTCAAATACGATATCCCAGGATTCGAGATTAGTCGGGAAAGTACTGTTAGGAAAGAATGTTCACATCGGCCCAAAAGTTGTCATTGTGGGCCCAAGCATTATTGGTGATAACGTTACAATTGAACAAGGAGCTGTTATAGATTCATCAGTCATCGGCCCGGACGTTTGCGTACCGCAGAATCAACTTGTGCGGAACTGCATTATAAGAGGGCCGCAATACAATTGGGAGCGCCCAGCTCGATACAAAAGTAGAAATTTAGAGCAAATTTCTTATCCGAGGTTCGATTTAAGCCTGCTGCAGGGTGCCGATGAGACCTTCTCCAGTTGGCCGAGGTTTTCTTACGTCGGTAGCATTAAACGAATTGTCGATTGTTTTGCTGCAATAATAGTGTCGATTCTATTTGCTCCCATATTACCGTTCATCGCTTTGGCGATAAAATTGACTTCGCCGGGTCCGGTATTTTTTAAGGACAAGCGCCAGGGACTGCACGGCAAAGAGTTTTACTGTCTGAAGTTCAGAACGATGGCCGTCGGCGCTGATAAGATACAAGATAAACTAAGGATCGTCAGCCGAGTTGACGGCCCACAATTCAAGATGGCCGACGACCCGCGAGTTAGTGCTGTCGGCAAGTTTTTGCGGGACACATATATCGACGAAATACCTCAATTCCTTAATGTCCTGCTTGGCCAGATGAGTGTTGTCGGTCCAAGACCCTCTCCCGAATCGGAGAATACGTTGTGTCCATCCTGGCGTGATGCCCGGCTATCGGTTCGGCCGGGAATTACGGGACTTTGGCAGGTTTATAGAACTCGACAGCCAATGAAAGACTTTCAGGAATGGATCTATTACGACACCAGGTACGTCAGAAATCTGTCGCTAAAGACGGACTTGTGGATATGTTGGCAAACAGTCAAAAAATTGGGCAAGAATTTCCTTAACCAATTCTAAGGGCGACCACGTGGGGTTGCCCCTACATTGAACGTGTTTAGATAAAAGAGGACAGACAAATGGCAAAAAGATACTTTAACTGGAAATTGGCAATTGTTTTGGTAATCGGCGTTGTTGTTTTGGGCATAACCGCTTTGGGACTGCGCCAATGGCAGAGAGCCGGCAGGGCCGAACGCGGACTTATCCTTGGCAATAAGGCATATGAGGAACATGAATGGGAAGAAGCAGCAAAGAATCTGGGCCGTTATCTCGCTGTTAAGCAGGACGATGTGCCTGTGCTGCTCAAATACGCTGATGCACAGCTCAACATCAGACCTCTCAAAGCCAATAACATTCAGCAGGCAACAACGGCTTATCGAACTGTTTTGAGAATGGACGCAGACAACTTCGAAGCCGCCATGGAGCTTACTAAAGTCTATTTAGGAATGCGTACGCACGGCGAGGCTGAGTTAATTGCCAAAAGACAACTCAAAACAAAAAATGACCCCAGGCTTCGCAGGATGTTGGCCTTGGCGCTGGCCGGGCAACGAAAGTTCAGTGAAGCAGTGGCGGAATTGAAGGCAATTTTGGAAGAGCATCCTGACCAGATATCAGCCTATGAAACATTAGGTCGGCTTATAGAGCAACGACCGGAAGATTTCCCGGATCCGCCGGTCCATTGGTTCAATCAAGCGGTAAAGGATAATCCGTCCTCGGCCTTGGCCTATATAATCCGTGCCGGTTTCTATCTAAGAAACAAAGACAGGCCCAATGCCTTAGCTGACCTGGAGCAGGCCGAAAAGCAGGATTTGTCTGACCCTGTCGTACGGTTGCACCTCGCTGGAGGATTTATCGGCGCAAATGCACTCGATAAGGCAGAGGAGCACCTCACAGCCGTGCAAGCGGCCACGCCGGCAGACCAGGGTCTCTGGCAAAGCTGGGCACAGCTCGCACTGAAATCACAGTCGCAAGAAAAGATGGTAAGAATAGCCGAAACTGGATTAGAAGAGCTTTCTTCTCAACCCTGGGATTTTATGCCAATAGCTACGGAGCTGTTTGTCCGTGGTGGTCAGCTTGAACGCGCCGCCGACTGTATCTCCGAGTTGCACCAAAAAGATATCTTCCACGCGGCCGTTGCATACCTGGAAGGTCTTGTAGCCGACCAGAAAGGGCATACATATGAGGCGGTCAAATGCTGGCGCCGGGCAAGGGAGTTAGGTGATAAATCTATCCGAACACGATTAATATTAGCATCGGCTCTTTCCCGGTTAGGCGACGTACAATCGGCACTGCGGCAGTTACGGACTCTGGTCTCTGAAAGGCCCAATTCGTTCGAGGGGCGTTTAACACTTGCCAGGCTGTTATCTCAGTCCAGGAACTGGGCTGAGACAGCAGAACACGCTCGCAGAGCAATGCAACTGTCGCCGGGAAATCTTGAGGCGGCTTTACTCCATTCACAAGCTCGGTTGCAACTATTGGCGGCAAGCTCAACAGGTGAAAATGTCCAAATGCGGCAGGACATGAAAAAGCAGTTGTCCGCATTGGAGAAAGCCACTGACGGCGCTACCGAGGTCAAACTGTTACAGTTCCAGCTCGCAATGCAGCAGGGTGATTTCGCCGGCGCTGAGGTATTGGTAAGCCAATTAAAGAAAGCTCACCTCTCTCAACTAAAAACTGCTATAGCCGAAGTTGAGTTGCTCGCTGCTCAAAACAAGACAGAGGAGGCAATATTAATTTTAAACGAAACGATAGAGGAATTTCCTGAGGCTGTTGGGCCGGTAAGATACCTTGCGGTTTTGTTGGCCCAGCAGGGCAATCACAAAGAGTGTGAAACAGTTATTAAAGATGCGTTGGCACGAATTGAGCAACCCGTCGCCCACCGCGAATTAGGTTTGCTGCTTGTCCAATTTTACACTCTGTGGGATTGGAAGGATAGTGTTTACCCGCTGCTTAACACACTCGCACAAAAACTCCCCGACGACATTCTTATAAAACGCCGACTTTTACTGTGCGAACAGGTTATTAAAGATCCCGAAAAAACCCAACAATTCATCAATGAAATCGAGTCCTTCGAGGGTGAGGATGGCTGGCAATGGCGATATGAACAAGCAAAATTCTGGTTCGCCGCGGACGATTTCAAGGCTCGTTATCCTCGAATTATTTCGCTTCTGCGGGAAAATCTTCTGGCTAACCCGGATGACCAGGCCAGCCGTGCGCTCCTCGCGGCAGCTTATGAGCGTGCTGGTGAGCTACAACTGGCGATTTCCACATACCGTGACGCCTTGAGCCGATCGCCCCATGACCTTCGCATCATCATTCCTGCCGTTGCCGCGCTGTATAAAGCACAAGAATATGACCGGGCTGATGAGATTCTGAACCGTGCTTCGCAACAAGAGCTCTATCACCCGCAACTTCAGCAGCTGCATCAGCAACTGCAGTTTGAAAGCTACCTCAGACACGGTGAGTTAAGTTCAGCCTCAGACATTCTACAGGACCTTCTCACCAATGACCCCAATAACCAGACTGCGTGGTTATCTCTTGCATTACTCAAGATGCAACAGGAAAAGTTTGACGAGGCTGAGGAATTACTGACCAGACTAAAAATTCAGGAGCCCAACTCGCTGCCGGTAACTGCTGCGCAAGTCCAGATCAATGTTCATCGGAACAAACCAGCAGATGCGTTAAGACTTTGCGATGAAATGGTAAACAACCTTAACAACGCATCCGCCTATATCCTTCGCGCTGGAACGTACGCTGCGCTGGGCCAAACCGATAGGGCAATAGAAGACCTTGAACACGCCACCACTGTTGAACCTAACAATGTTGTGGTGTGGGTGGCCAGGAGTGACTTCTATCGTTCTCTGGGCCAGCCGGATAAAGCGATTGCTGATGTACAACAGGCACTATCTCTGGCCCCGAACGACGTCCAAATCCAAAAACGTGCTATTCCGCTATTGTTAGCATCAGGGGACAGTGACAAGCTTAGTCAGGGAAGGACCCTCCTTGATAAAGCTTTGCAATCAAATCCTGATGATATTGACGTGCGGCTGATCAAAGCGCGTTTACTACTGACCGAAAGAACGGCTCCTGCAACTGAAAATGCTGAACGCATTCTTCAGGAGATAACCGAAGACCAACCTGCGATTAGCCAGGCTTGGGTGCTGTTGGGAGATATCTCGCTAAGGCAGGGACAGCCCGGAAAGGCTATGGATGCTGCTTTGCGAGGCCTTGTACATAAATCCGACGATAAGCTTTTGCTACTGTTGAAAGCTCGTGCGGAGGCAGCACGGTCACCTTTCTTGGCGATTGCTACTCTTAACGTATTGCGTGAACTCGACCCAAATGACGTTGATATTGCACGGTACTTGGCAGACACATACATTGCAGCCGGCGAGCCCGAAAAAGCCGTGAATCTGCTAAGAGAGCAGCTAACTGTGTGCGATGCCTCAACTCGCCGAAGATGTAACATCGCTCTGGCCGTTGCCTTGTACAAAAATGACAACAAGGCAGATGCTCAGAAGGAATTTGACTCTTTGCTTCAGTCTGAACCCAATGACCCAGCTCCGTTGTTAGCGCAAGCACAATTATTAAAAGACGACCAGTTGTGGGACCAACTGGTTCAGAATGTCGCGGACTGGTACCAAAAGCGCCCCAAGGACAATCGTACGCCCATCAGTATTGCCAATGATCTGGTAACTGAGGAGGACGGCCAGGCTAAAAAAGTAGCCGAAGATATACTCCGGATGATACTGAAAAATGATTCAGATTGTACTGAAGCTATGAGCGCTCTCGGTATACTATTACAAACGACCGGACGTTCCGCAGAATCAGCCGAGCTTTACCAGCGACTTCTTACGCATGAGCCTGACAATCTAATCGCCATTAACAATCTGGCCTGGATAATGTGTGAAGAGCAAGGTAAATACCAACAAGCGCTCGAGCTTGCTCAGGAGGGACTAAAGATAGCACCGAACTATATTGATCTTATCGATACTCGCGGCGTAACGTATTACCGACTGGGCCAATTTAATAAGGCTGTCCAGGATTTCACTACATGTATCGAACTCTATCCGAAGGGATTGCCATCGACGGTTGCTTCACATTTTCATTTAGCAAGAGCTTTTGCCGGACTCGGACAAAGAGACAAGGCTGTTGAACACTTGAACCAAACTTTGGACTTAGAGAGCCGAATCGGGGGTTTATTAACCACAGACCTGGCTGAGGCACAGCGTCTGCTCGAACGATTGCAGGAAGGGAGTTAACTATGCTCCAATTGCCGGATTTACCAATCGAGAATGTCGCCGAGGGTGATACCCACCACGAATACTCCACAGTCATACTACTTGACAAAAAGCAGTGGTTATACGTGCAAAAGCGGTATAGTCTGACCCCTCGTGAGCGTCAAATAGCGGAACTTGTTTGCCAGGGTCTGCAAAATGGCAACATAGCCAGGTATTTGCGTATAAGGCCCGGCACGGTAAAGACTCACACAAGAAATATTTACCGAAAGGTCCGCGTCAAAAGCAAAATTGGTATGCTCTTAAGATTTGTGACTGATGCAAGAGAACTTTCCAGCTAATGTGATAGGACACGTTCCATTTGCTATTGCAGATTAATCAAAGCCCGCCGGCATGATTCCCACCCCTTTAGGCACATCAAGGAGCCCAAAAATCCGTCGGAAGCCTTGTTGTGCCCAAGCATTTTCATCCTGTCTGTAAACACCGTACCTAACGAGACATGCATTGTAAGAAGCCCTCATTATACCACTTTGGGAATAGTCCAAAAGTGGTACTCAGATATCTTGCTTGATTGTCCCACAATAAAATTTCTTAAAAGTGCGATTTTTTTTCATTTTTTTCTTGACCTGCAGTTTGAATCTTGATAAGCTAATGTATTAAAATGGTACCTCAGAGGAGGAGGGCCATATTTAGGCTATCTACATAGGGATACGCTAACCGTGAGCTTACTTGCTCAAGGGGAAGGTTTCCTGTGAGGAGATGGAGGAGCGGTGTCAGTTAAAAGCAGTAAATTGTTGATTATACTGCTGTCGCTCGTTGTGGTGACGGCCGCAAAGGCCACACCAACGATGAGTGATTGCAACAGTGATTTCGTTGCTTGCGCTTCGTCGGCGAGTTCAGATGCGCATAGTCGCTTTGTACCCGAAACAAGCCAAGTTACCGAACCCTGTAATTCCCACCTGGCAGCTATCGCCGCAGAATTTCAAAAGCCACCCGTTAGCTTTACGAACTTGCCGGCTGCACCTGTTGGCGCAAAGTCTTTGCCCCCCGTACCTGGAGCGCTTCTAATGGTTTTAACGGGATTCCTTTACGTTTCACTGGTTAAAGACTATAGGGTTTGGCTGGCAGCCTTGGCTGGCCTGCTATGGGCAGGTCAGGCCGGAATACAAGCTCTTCCCCAATTAGCTACACATCTTAGCTCCAAAAAACATATTCAGCGAAAATCGCCTGTTAGTACTGTTTGCTTACATCAGCTTGGAAATTCCGGCCGTCTGCATAGTGACATCGAAGGTACGCAGTACATAGGCCTGCTTCACCATTTAGCCGGAATACCGCACAGAAAAGATGTTTCACAATTTTGCTTCCGATCCGGATACTCTCTTACCTCTGTACGAAACGAGGATAGGCTCAGAGTACGTCAATTTGCGATGCTGAGCTTTTCGCTCTACCTGATCCAACCAACAAACTGCTCGGCTGCGCGAACCGGGCAGTCCGTTTATTTTTCACAAGAACCTATTTTTGCTCAACTGCCCCGCGGCCCGCCTACCCCGGCCTGTAAAAGTTGTAAACCTCGCTTTATGCGGAGGGCCATTGCGCAAGGCCCTTCATATTAAAGATTAATGTAATTGCTATCAGGATTTTTCTGTTACGTGCAGAAGAATTGTGAAGGAGAAATGAAATGGAAAAGAAATTAATAACGATTTGTACGATGCTAGGTGTAATATTGCTGAGCACTTCCGTGGCAACTGCGAGTTACACAGTGGATCCTGATGCTTTCGCCGCAGACACCGACATCAGCACCGCATTTTGGGGCGTAACCCTATCGTCCCGTGGGAGTGGTTGGAGTATGCCCTCCGGGGATAAGCCCATCGGTAGGATTCTCGCGATTGATCCAGGCGGGGTGTTTGACCCAAGCACCGACGACCTGGTGTTTGGCACGAAGGACAAGGACTACGACTACCTGTTTTGGGGAAAGGACAAGCTTCTTCTTCGAGCTGATTTCAATCCGGGGGCTTTTGCCACCGTGGTTTCGCTGGATTTCATCGGCCCCAGCGCGAACTTCACCAAAATTGGTGAGTTGTACGCGTACGATGCCAGTGACAACGTCCTCGACAGCGCGTTTACAGACCCCTTGGCGCATAACGACGTCGAGACGCTCACTGTGAGCGACGTTGGAGGTATCGCGTACATCACCGCGTATGGTCATAAGGTTAGCTCTATTCAGTGGGATAGCATCGGTCTTGATAACATGGAGTGGGAGCCCATTCCTGCACCTGGTGCCATTTTGCTGGGTTCGCTCGGTGTAGGCCTTGTCGGCTGGCTGAGAAGACGTAGGACGCTGTAGACTATAGTGGATTACGAATAGCGGTGTTAAGGATAGACGCTTATTGTCAAGGATAGACGCTTATTAAGATGAAGTGTTAGCTTTTTCTGATTGGGAGATACAAAATGAAAAGCTTAACGATAATTTGCGCGGTCGCAGGACTGATCGTAGCGTTTGCTGTTGCGCCGGCATTGGGAGTCCCCAGATACGACAATTTTTGGGCCGAAATGGGCGGCGGCAGCAGCAAATGGAATGACTTGGTAGCTGGTGGAGGATCCGGCTGGCAGGATGCTGCCGGACAACAATGGTTTGTATACCCCCAGGACACACCGCTTACCGATCCATGGGGTAATGTGGAAGTACAGCAGCCGGCCTGGTGGAATCAATGGTTCTACAACGATCCTTACGACCCGGATCGTTGGAAGATAATCGATTTAACCTTTACGGCCCAGCAGCTTGACCCGACCTATCCCGCCTACGGGGTGATAACTATCAATTGGTCGATGCCGCCTTGGTCGCCCAATCCTGACGCACCGCCACTGGTGGACTTTGACGACAGCGGAATCAGCTTGGTAGGGCGTCTGGACTATGACGCATTTGCGATTGAAGACGGCGGCGTGTACACCTACCAGCTGACTGATTATCGTCTTCCAATACCCTATAACCCTGAGTGGGTTTCTATAGACATTCGGGGTTACAATTTTGTGATAGATGGGGACCTCACACACGAGTGTGTCCCGGCTCCTGGTGCTATTTTGCTGGGTTCGCTGGGTGTGGGCCTTGTCGGCTGGCTGAGAAGACGTAGAACGTTGTAAGAAACTATAAGAAGCAACTAACGGCAGGGTGGCTTTTTACCCTGCTCTTAAGAAACTTTCCGAAAGGAGGGTTTATGAAGAAGATAATTAAAATTTGTTCGGTAGCATTGATTGCTTGG
>JAUXAH010000492.1 GCA_030614945.1 Phycisphaerae bacterium | reverse complement strand
ACTTGTGTGGATATCCTTTTCGGAGGTGTCACCCCAAAATACGTTGAAGTTGATGTTTCCGACATTGAAAAATGCCCTGGTCCCCCAATAGAAATTCCAGACGGTACTTATTTGCTTACTCAATCTGAATTTCCGTGTATTTGGCATGGCTTTTATGATGTCGGAGTTTTTCTTTGGGATCTTCGTGCTGATGATTCTCGATTTCATATCGGAATCCCCGACAAGACATTTTTTTGGTCCATCGTTGAGGATACTTGTATTGACGCTTTTGTTAACCAGGAAACTTGCGATATGCCAGGAGCGTTAGGCTTTAACGGCTATGTTACTATCTGGTGGGGACCAACGATAGGACCTGGACCATGATAATCAGAAAAGCTACAAAAAAAGACTTACCAGCAATCATCAGATTCGTTGATTACTGGTTATCAGGTCGAGGCAAAAATGCCGGCGAACATTTTGCCGGCAATGATTACTTCGTAAGCCCCAGGCAACACACGAAATATCTTAACCATTATGATGTTGTGATCGCAATTGACTACGACTTAATCGTTGGATGGGCTGTCAAACAACACCAGCAAACCTTGATCCATCTGCTCATAGCCGGTGATCAAAGGTCCCGGGGAATCGGTCGACACTTACTTACTGCCCTGGATCCTCGACTGATTCGTTGTAAAACTGATCAGACAACAGGAGACCCGACATCCTTTTTCGAAAAACACGGTTACAAACGACTTTCAAACATCAAAATTGGGAGACGTAGGCAGATATCACTGCTCACGGATTTATAATGCCATTCATCAATATGCCAGACACACTTGCAACCGTATACAACTTCACACCGTTACCAAAGACCTGGTATGAGGAGCAAGTCGATACTGTTGTGACTCGAACATACCGATTTGCAAAACGCACCGACCACACCGGAATCTTGATCAAGGTTGACACCGACCTTTTTTATCAAACGCACGATTAGTTCCGTTTGGCTATACAGTAAGGTATAAATGGATCCACCAGGTCCCGGACCGGGACATTGCATTCCCAGCCCAATATCCACGATTAGAAGCTGCGATCGCTTGACCAGGCGTGCCGGCAGCATGACCTGAAAAAATCGATATCGTCAAGGAAATTTTTCGATAAAGAAACCAAAAAAGAACCGAAACAAAACAGGAAGGAAAAAACGATATCCATATAACCAAAAAACAATATCATTAACAATATCATCAAACAATCATCAAAGAACACCATAATAATCATCAATCATCTAACAAACAACACCAATACAACCATCAAACAGCAATCAAAGGCCCTGAACAGCTCCGCATGGCTTCGCATTCAACAGCGGCTATCGCCCTAAGCAGCTCCGCATGGCTTCGCTTCAACCAGCGGCTATCGCCCTAAGCTGCTTCGCAGAATACAGACACGGCTGCGGCCAGGAATACAGAAGCGGCTATCGCCCTAAGCGGCTTCGCATAATACAGAAGCGGCTATCGCCCTAAGAAGACCAAGCCCACCCACCACCCTAAGAAATACAGACACGGCTGCGGCCAGAATACAGACTGAACCCTCCCACCACCCAGGGGAGAGCAAGCTCTCCCTTTTTAATACAGACACCGCTGCTGCGTTTAATACAGAGGATACAGAGGCTACTCAAAGAAAACACCACTCCACAAACCAGGGCAACCACGCGCAAAGCCCGCCCTAAAGGCCGTGCTTGCGGGGTGGCCCTTCTGTTTGTTCCGGGTGTTTCCTTTGCTCCGCCAATACAGAGGCCCTGCCAGACAAGAAGCAACTCCAGGACCGGCATGTTTCTATTTTATAAAAGATTTCGGAAA
>JAUXAH010000213.1 GCA_030614945.1 Phycisphaerae bacterium | reverse complement strand
CCGGGGCCCATCTCCACATCAACGTCCACCAGGTTTTCAGCCTTGTTCGAACCCTTGGGATAGAACTTCCCGCCCTTGATCGCGCCTTCCTCGAGGTAGAACTCGTTACCGACCTTGCGCGGATACTTCTTACCGTCCACGCCCGCCCAGTCAACCAAACCGATGACCTCGAACACTAACAGCGGCCCGCCGAAGTCCATCACGGTTAATTGGCAGTTGGGAGTCTGGGCCTGGTCCGTGAAGGGCGGACGACCGGGCGTCGACTCCACCCATCGGCCGCCCATGCTGATTGTGCTTTTGGGCAGCACCCCGCCCGGAATCGCCCACCGGGCAATATCCATCTGGTGCACACCCTGGTTGCCGATCTCGCCATTGCCGAAGTCCCAGAACCAGTGCCAGTTATAGTGGACTATATTCTCGTGGTACGGCTGCTTCCGAGCCGGCCCGAGCCAGATATTGAAGTCCAGGTGTTCAGGCGGCTCTTTGTGAGGTTTAAAGCCGATGCTCCGTCGTCCCCGTCCAGGCTTGGACGCCCAGGCCTTCGATACTAACAGCTTGCCGTACTTGCCGCTCGCGATGGCAGCGATTTGCTTTGCCCAACTGTCCTTGGAGCGACTCTGTGTGCCGTGCTGCACTATCCGCTTGTACTTCTCTGCGGCCTCGACGCACTTGCGACCCTCGAAGATGTTGTGGCTGCACGGCTTCTCAACATAAACGTCCTTGCCCGCCTGACACGCCCAAACCGTCGCCAGCGAGTGCCAGTGATTCGTCGTTGCGATGGTTATCGCGTCGATGTTTTTGTCGTCTAACAGCTTGCGAATGTCAATGTAGGTATCGACCTTTTCATTGCGGTCTTTGAAGGGCTTGGCGCGGCTTTCGAGAACCTTTCGGTCCACATCGCACAGTGCTGCGACTCGCACTCCGGACATTTTGTGGAAATTGCCGATGTGTGACCCGCCCCGGCCCTTGATACCCACAACCGCCACTCGAATGTCGTCATTCGCTCCCCGCACACGCGAAAACGGGGCCAGCGTCAAACCGGCACCAACGGCTATCGAACGCTTCATAAAATCTCGCCGTGTGATATGTTTCATTGTCAACCTCCTGCTATTTTATGTGTTGTAATTGATTTACTCGCCCCGCCCTGAGGCCGGGCACTATTATTTAGCTCAAAATTCCAGCAGCTCTATTGATGCCATATAACAAAAATCATACCGAAGCCGCATAGTAAGAAGCATAATCGAAAGCAGCGGAAATAGCAAGAACCGAATTGAAAAAAATGTGAGAAATTTCCGGCCTTTCTTCAAGCCCGTCCCTCATCTGTCTTCCCTCATCTGTCGTCCCTCATCCGTCTTCCCTCGTCCGTCTTCCCTCATCTGTCTTCCCTCGTCCCTCTTCCCTCGTCCCTCTTCCCTCGTCCGTCGTCTGTCCTCTGTCCTCTGTCGTCCGGGTGGCAGCCTCGAGTAGGGGCAACCCCACGTGGTTGCCCTATCTCCTGATGTTGGTCGTGTGGAACCGTAACGTCCGGGTGGCAGCCTCAAGCGCAGCTTGGGGATGGTTCCGCCCCGATCTTACGAGCCATCATAATATGCGATGATACGAGTCGGCTTAAGGCATTCCGTAAGAATAACCACTCCCTTTATGGGGTCGAATCGGTTGTAGGGTTTCCCGTTGACCTGGCAGCGTGTCATCCGGCCCGGCAGTTTGCCCTGGCAAACTGACGGGTCGGGATGTCGAAAGCGGGCCAGGATGCGTTTCGGCGGGTTTCGTCGCGGCGGGTTGAGTATCATTTCAATTCGGCCCTTGTCAGTGTGTGACTCGAACCAAACGGACATCCGGAAAAATCACCCGAGTTATCTAAAATCGGGGCGACTGGACTTGAACCAGCGACCTCGTGACCCCCAGTCACGCGCGCTACCAAACTGCGCCACGCCCCGTATGGAAATAGTATTCTAATACAAGGTGGGTCGTAAGGCAAACGTTTTATGGATCGGAGATCTTACGAATTTTGCATCAAGTGCCCTTATAAAGGCCTTTTACACCTGTCCTGCGTACTCTGTGCTGAACTGTGCCCACAGAATTTCCTTAATTTCCAAAAATTTCTCGAATAACTCTTGACAAAGTTAGGTAAGACTAACTATAATCAGGAAAAGGTGCATAGCAAAGGGAAAAAGCTTATGGTCGTAGCGAAAAGCAATAATTTGAGCGCCTCTCTCGAAGATTATCTCGAGGCCATCTTTAATCTCGCTGGTGAGTCTGATGTAGCCCGCAGTAAGGACATAGCAAAATTGCTCGGCGTGGCAAAACCTTCCGTTACAGGGGCCTTAAAACTTTTGGCTAAGAAAGGGCTCGTTAATTACAGGCCCTACGGCTATGTTACTCTTACTGATTCAGGTGTTGCTGAGGCGGCCAGAGTTGCAAGAAAACACAACATTATCAAGTCATTTTTTGTCAACATTTTGGGCGTTGGTGCTAAAGTGGCCCAGGAAGCGGCCTGCAAGGCCGAACACGCATTGGGGCCGGCCATAATTTCGAGATTGCTGGATTTTACCGATTTCATAACGCGGACGGGCAGAAACGGTAGTGATGTGGCAGATGAATTCAAACAGTTTCGCAAAGGCAGGCGACAGGGTAGAAGCAGGCAAATAAGTAAACAACCGAGAAAATAAAATATGGATGATAAACAATTAAGGCCGTTGTCGGTAGTTAAGGAAGGCGAAACGGTTAAGCTGGTAACTATAAATGCCGGCCAGGGCTTGAAGAGTCGGCTCACTACAATGGGACTTTTACCTGACGTGGAAATAACGGTCATAAATAACAGTCATCCAGGCCCTTTTGTAATAAGTGTAAAAAATTCCAGGA
Source organism: Phycisphaerae bacterium (assembly GCA_030614945.1). The sequence goes on along the minus strand of JAUXAH010000213.1, from coordinate 1,559 downwards.
TGATGCTGGGCAGAGGTATGGCTCACAAGATTATGGTGACGTAGAGCTTAGCGATTTCTTTTAAGGTGGACTATATTTTTTTGTATACACAGTTTGGCTCGCCTAACTTTTTAACTTGAAGATTACGAGAAGGATAATCGGGCTATGAAAAAAATTACCGTGGCATTAGCGGGCAACCCTAACAGCGGCAAAACCACCATATTCAATATGCTGACCGGCGCACGTCAGCACGTAGGAAATTATCCCGGCGTAACAGTGGAAAAGAAGGAGGGGTTGTGCAGATACGCCGGATTCGAAATAACAGTTGTGGACCTGCCGGGCACGTACAGCTTGACGGCTTATTCGATTGAAGAGCTTGTCGCCCGCAACTTCATAGTCGAGGAGCAGCCGAACGTTGTAGTTGATATTATTGATGCCTCCAATATTGAACGCAACCTGTATTTGGCCACTCAACTGATGGAAATGAACGTGCCTTTGGTCCTGGCGTTCAATATGAGCGACGTTGCTAAGCAAAATGGTTTGGTCTTCGATATCGAGCAGCTCTCCAACCTTTTGGAAGCGATGATAGTTCCAACCGTGGGCAATAAAGGTAAAGGCAAAGTAGAGTTGCTTGATGCTATTGTTGAAACAGCCCGGCAGGGTAGGATGGAGCGCACTCATAAGATAAGTTACGGTGAGGAAATTGAGACAGAGCTAACAGCAATCGAAACACTTATTGTCGGCAAGGAGAGCCGGTTAGCGGAAAAGTACGGCCCACGATGGTTGGCGGTGAAACTGTTAGAGCAGGATAGTGACGTAACTGCAAAAGTTCATAGCAAAGAAGTTCTCGATGCGGTCAAGGCCGGTATCGAGCATCTTAAAACAATTTTCGCTGATGAGCCGGAAATTATAATTGCCGGTAGGCGATACGGCTTCATTTCAGGTGCGTGCCAGGAAACTGTCGAAAGCACTGTCGAATCGCGCCACACTACCAGCGATATGATAGACACTATAGTAATAAATCGCATCCTGGGACTGCCGATTTTTCTGATACTGATGCTTGTTGTCTTTCTGCTGACATTTAAGATAGGCAAATTCCCGATGGATTGGCTGGAGCAGCTCTTCGGCTGGGCCGGTAGAACGATAACCGATTTTTGGCCCGCAGGTAGTGACAGTTGGCTCAAATCTCTTTTGGTTGACGGCGTTATAGCAGGTGTCGGCGGCGTGATTGGGTTCTTGCCGAATATGCTCTTGCTGTTCCTGGCCATTGCGATTCTTGAAGATTCCGGCTATATGGCCAGGGCGGCATTCGTTATGGACCGGATAATGCACAGGATTGGCCTGCACGGCAAAAGCTTCATACCAATGCTTATCGGCTTTGGCTGCTCAATACCCGCCATTATGGGAACGAGAATACTTGAGAACAGACGCAACAGGTTTACGACAATAATGGTAATACCGTTGATGAGCTGCGGCGCAAGGTTGACGATTTATGCATTGATAATACCGGCTTTCTTCAAAGAAAAATGGCGCGCGCCAATGTTAGGGCTTATTTATTTGATAGGAATTGCATTGGCGGT
>JAUXAH010000567.1 GCA_030614945.1 Phycisphaerae bacterium | reverse complement strand
CTCAAGAATGCTTTGTCCGGTTTGCCCGACCAGTGCTTTGCCGTTTATTCTTACTGCCGGTTCGCCCAGCCCCTTTCCCAAGGGGCGGGGTTCGCCCATTATCTCAACCTTACTATTCCTCAAGGTCACACCTCAAACATCTTTGGGCTTCGCAGACCGCCTGCTCTCGGTCAAGGCCGAGCACTACCTCCGCAAAACCGCGTTTGCGTTTGTCGGGCGGAATAATCTTTTCTTCAGCTCTCGGAGGTGATTTCGCCAGTGTCTCTTCGTCGGGCTTGACAAACGAAAATCCCGTGTCGCCCGGAAGCTCTCCGCTTCCGCCGAGCAGCCTGTCGATATGAACAGCGGCTTGTTGGCCGCTTGCAATCGCTCCTATTACCGTTGAAGGACCACTGACGCAGTCTCCCCCGGAAAAGATTTCTCTAACCGTGGTATTACGACTGACGGGGTCAACCTTTATCGTGCCCCAGGCAGTCAATTCAGGATCGCCGCTAAAGTTTACAACTTCCGCCGATGCGACCTGCCCGATAGCCGGTATCACCATATCACATTCAATCACACTTTCGCTGCCCTCTACAGGTATTGGGCGACGCCTGCCGTCATCCTCAGCCTTGCCGAGTTCGGCGCGAATAAATTCAATACCGCTTACAGCGCTGTTTCTGTTTAGAATCCGTTTCGGAATGCCGAGAGTTATAATCTCAATCCCTTCCTGTATGGCCTCTTCGATTTCTTCTGTGTAGGCCGGCATCTCCTCGCGAGTCCTTCTGTAGAGTATCGTTACTTTTGCCGCCCCAAGGCGAACAGCCGACCGCGCTGCGTCCACCGCCACATTACCGCCGCCTAATACTACTATCGCCTTACCCTCGCAGTTCTGCCCTTTACCCAAAGCCCTGTCACGCAGAAACTCAAGAGCATCGAGCACGCCATCAAGCGTGGCACGGCCATCCTGGCCGTGTTTCCATGGGCTGGAAGCCCCTGCTACATCAATTGCCTTGCCAAGTTGGGCCCCCGTCGCCACGAATACCGCCTTGAATCCTTTGTCACCTGTGGCGGGGCCAATCAGTTCCCTGGCGTTTTCAATTCTTGAATTTGTCCGCAGTTCGATACCATGCGAGAGAATGAAATCTATCTCCTTTCGGAGCGTCTCTTTCGGCAGCCTGAATTCCGGTATCCCCAGAGCAAGCATCCCCCCCGGAATCGGCTGGGCCTCGAATATCACTGACGACCTTTGCATAAGGGCCAAAAAGTACCCGCAGCTAAGACCCGCAGGCCCGCTGCCTACAATCGCAATTTCAGCGGGCTTGTCAACACGACGGGCCATAAGAGTCGCATAGTCATCCATATTGTCGGCGATGTAACGCTTCAAAGCCCGTATTGCAAGGGGATGGTCGATTTCACTTCGACGGCACCTTTGCTCGCACGGATGGTCGCAAACGCGACCGCAGACAGAAATGAATGGATTGCGCCGCCGGATTATATTTGCCGCCTCATTGAGC
>JAUXAH010000698.1 GCA_030614945.1 Phycisphaerae bacterium | reverse complement strand
AAAATTACTAAAAGATGAAAAAGTTAGGCAAGCTTACTTAGGTGGCCCTATTTTTAATGTTAGTTTATTAAGAGGGTTAAAATAGTAAAGAGGAAAAAATGAGTAATTTAGGGGACAAAGTGAAAGATAGGATTACAGGTTCTGAAAAGGGGTAGGAAGAGCACAAGGATATCATGGTAATATAAAAGAATGGTATCAAAAAAATGCCCGTAAAATGAAACTCCATATAGATACGAAGGATCGGATTGAAAGGGAAGTATATGGAGAAAGGAGGTGAAAGAAAAAATCTTATAACTTCAAAATCCAAATTATCTAAAGAGGGCAGGACTATTTAAAAGGCGGTGGGTGCCTAATTATAAGGACAAGGATGGCCGGGAGGCTAAATTATTTTTATAGAAAATTTAAGATAATTTTTAGGAAATTAGGTGAGAATAAATAAAGGAGATTAAGAAATGCCATATTATAGGTGTGAGAAGTGCGGAGCAGAATTTGCTATCTATGTAGAAATGGAAATTTGCCCTAAATGCGGAAACAAATTGAAAGAAGTTTCAAGACCAGAATTTTATGAAAAGAAGAAAAAAAGAGACTAATGAAAAAAAAGAGGAGTGAACAAAAGTAAGTTATGTATTCAGATAACAATATTTCCAGGAGGAGTAGGGTAAAAAAAATTTAAGGGGGTGGTTATATATAAGAGAGGAGTAAGTAATATTTTTGAAAATTATTTAACTATTTTTTTAAATTTTCATTTTTTAAGTGGAGGTAAATAAGAAATGAAACTGTTTCAAAAAGTTTTAATTGGTTTTGTTTTAGGAGCAATTTTAGGGGCGATAGTGGGACCTGGTGTAGTATGGATAAAACCCGTAGGGACCATCTTCGTTTCTTTATTAAAGATGCTCATAATTCCTTTAATCTTCGCGACTCTAGTAGTGGGTGTTGCCAGTATTGCTGAACCTAAAAAATTAGGCCGGGTAGCTGGTAAGACTATCGCCTATTATTTAATAACCACTGCTTTTGCAATATCTATTGGATTATTATTAGGCAATATATTCCAGCCCGGAGCAG
>JAUXAH010000663.1 GCA_030614945.1 Phycisphaerae bacterium | reverse complement strand
CTCAAGACGAAAACTTTTTCTGGATTGTACTGGAATTTTGGCGTAAAATAAATTTGGTGAATAGTATTCAGTCGCTAAATACTAACGACTAAGTGAATTTGGTTATGAAGGTCATAGTTGCGGAAAAGTGCGGATTTTGTCACGGCGTCAGAAACGCTATCAGTATTGCCGAAAAAATACTTGTCTATAAAGAGGGGCGAGAAAATGACGTTTATAGTCTCGGCCCCATCATTCATAACAAGGATATGGTTGAGCGGCTGGCAAAAAGCGGACTGAAAACCGTAAATAAAGTAGAAGAAATTCAGTCAGGGACGGTCCTTATCCGTTCTCACGGTGCCGCCCCTGAACAGATAGCAAAACTCAAAGGAAAAGGCGTTAATATTGTTGATGCCACTTGTGTATTGGTTAAAAGGGTGCAGCACATAGCCGAGGAGCTTGCCAGAGATGGTTATAAAGTGGTAATTATTGGCGACCAAAACCATCCTGAAGTCCGGGCGGTTGTGGGCTGCGCCAGGGATGCTATTGTCATTGCTGACGAGTCGGATTTACATAAGCTGCCTGAAAATGCTAAGTTGGGAATTGTTTGTCAGACTACCCAGAGCCCGGAGTACTTTAGCAGAATGCTTGGCGCCATAGCCGGGGGCAGCTTTAGTGAATTGAAAGTAATTAATACTTTGTGCCAGGAGGCGATAAAAAGACAGGAATCGGCTGTACAATTGTGCAAGCAGGTGGATATAATGTTCGTGCTCGGCAGTCTGGAGAGTGCCAACACGCGCAAGCTCGCCGAGCTTTGCAAAAAATATAATAGCGAAACGTTTCATTTGCAAAATTGGAATGAACTTGATAAAAATATACTTTTCGGCAAGAATGTAGCAGGCGTTACGGCAGGGGCCTCGACGCCTGAGTGGATAATTGCCGAATTTGTAGAAAATCTGGAAGCCTTTGATACCGGCGGCCGATAATAAAGCTTTCGGGCCGAATGTGGCAGGTTAAGGACGCCTAATTTGCATTTGCTGCGTGGGCGAATGCGTTTTTATAAATGATTAACGCGTTGTGCGGGTTTTTTAAGGCAACCTTGGTTTTTAGCCAATTAAAGCAAGTTTTTTTATACAACTTTGGGCAAAAGCCAAAAAACAACCGCATTTTTGGGCTAAAAATTGTAATTTCGAAAACTCGCACAATAC
>JAUXAH010000480.1 GCA_030614945.1 Phycisphaerae bacterium | reverse complement strand
AGAAGAAGGTTGCAGGTGTAGCTCAGCGATAGAGCACCGGATTTGTAATCTGGAGGTCATGGGTCCGAATCCCATCACCTGCTTTGGACGCTTGTGTCCTTTTTGATTGAAAGGGGGTTCATCATGAAAGGGGCATTTAGTCTTATACGATTCCTTTTGTTTCTGCTTCTGATTGTGCTTATTGCGCAGTCTTGCAGATGAACTCCAGTGAAACGCCGGCCTCTTCTCCAAAAAAAGGATTTGCGGCGAAGGGGTCGGCCCCTAATTAAAATGTTTTTGGAAAAATGAAAATCAAGTTGAAAAGAAGGGAGTATGTCCAAATGAAAAAGAAATCTATGCTTATTTTAATTGTTTTGTTTCTCGTGGCTAATGTGGTCATGGCTTATATTTTAGTTATGGTCCGCGAAGGCAAAAGCCTTACGATCAGGTCCAGGCACAGAGCTTCAGCTGAGATGGAATTGTATTTGTACATACATGAGGGTGCAAGAACCCTCGGTGGTTTTGGTTTTTTGTTTAAAATAGACCCGAATGACCCGAATTCCATGCCCTGTCTTGAAAAGCCGGTCTTTACAGCGCCGGGTTATCTGGTCAAAACAACAGTTGATATCAGGCCATATGATGAATCAGGCTATGATGATTTAACTCTGATGCACAGAGATATTTCCTATTATGACAGTGACGCAGGATTGCCTTTGGAAGTAAAGGGTAGCAGTCGTCATTATTATGGAGAACCGCCTTTGGAAGCCCTGGCTGCGGATGTCCCTGTATTTAAATTAGTTCTGAGGGAAACGGCTGGCAGGGAATATAGAGATATGGGAAAGATTTTCTTTCCGCTTGACCTGAATGACCAAAGTGTGGCTGGAGCATCAAAAATAAAGTATTTTATTCCGGGGTGTATAGCCGAAATTGGAATAACCATTGAACAAGACCCAAACGAGACAGAAATTGCATCCTTCCTTGATTTAGGCGAGTATAGAAGAAGAAAACAAACCAGCAGAGATTAGGTGTATGCCGGTGCCTGGAAGCGGACAGGGCCCCTTCTTAATGTTGTTTTTAAGTTATGCCACGACAGAAGGGGCCTCTGCTATTTAAATTCTTTGGGCGTACAACCAGGGAGGACAACCCCCTGCAGCCGTTATCCCAAGCGTACCCTCACAAAGGGCCTGGCAAGGGATATGCAGGCAACCCTCTCCCTGTTCAATATAGCGGAGGTTTAACAGAATGGTAATAAATGCGGAGGTTTTAACATATGGCACTATATTCGGAGGGGAGGATGTAGTGCATAGGGATATGCTCTATAAGAACCTTGATGGATTGTAGTCGTTAAGTGTATAGAGTATAGAGGGAGATATACTCTCTGAAACTCAAAGGGACTGAAACCTTTTGTTTAGGAGAGTAACTATGTGTTGTATCAAAAGAAAACAAACTCTACTGATACTGGTTTGTGTTGTTGTCGGCAGCATTCTTATGAGTGGATGCAATGCTGATGCAAGTACGGGCTCTTTATTTTCTTTGAAGGTTAATGCTGAGTTAGAGCTTCTTCCAGAGGGCGCTGACATCAGTGCGAAAACTGATAAGGGCCATCAAGCAGAGCTTGAGCATGGGAAACCGACCGTTCATGAGACTCAACTTGAGAAATTTCATGCCAAGAACGGTCTACTCGAGAAAAAGCAGAGCATCTTAGACCGGGGCAACTAATAGGCAAAGCAGGCTTGTGGGTTGGGTTCCTTATTAGGGCCCAACCCCTTCTTTTTCTTGTTTAATTAAGGGGTTTACTATGAAAAAGCTAAGCAAAGAAGATAAGGTCAATTCTGAGAAAGAATCCCCAGGGAATCTGAGTAAGGGAAATCGCCAGAAAAGCGGGCCTGGACAAAT
>JAUXAH010000165.1 GCA_030614945.1 Phycisphaerae bacterium | reverse complement strand
AAAGGGGAAAATTATGGCTGAGAAACTTCAAGTCTATAAATGTATGGTGTGCGGTAATATCGTGGAAGTGCTTCACGGCGGGGCCGGGGAGCTGGTTTGTTGTGGTCAGCCGATGGAACTTCTGGATGAGAAAACAGCTGACGCTGCAACAGAAAAACATGTGCCGGTGATTGAAAAAATTGATGGCGGTATCAAAGTAAAGGTCGGCAGCGTTCCTCACCCGATGGAGGACAAACACTATATTGAGTGGATTGAGTTGCTTGCTGACGGCAAGGCGTATCGACAGTTCCTCAACCCCGGCGATGCACCTGAAGCGGTGTTTACTATTGAGGCTGATTCTGTCAGTGCAAGAGAGCATTGTAACGTTCACGGCTTGTGGAAGGGGGAAGGATAATGAGTATTACTTTTAATGCCTTTGAAATCTTTGAAATGGCAGAAGAAATTGAGAGAAACGGCGCCAAATATTATCGCGAAGCAGCGGAAAAAGCATCAGACAAGAAAACAAAACGGATGTTGCTCGATATGGCCGCTATGGAGGATGAGCATCTGAAAACCTTTGTGGAAATGAGAAAAGAACTGAGCGGCCGGGAAAAAGAACCGATGATTTTCGACCCTGATAATCAAGCTGCAATGTATCTGCAGGTAATGGCTGATGCTCGTGGTATGGAAGGCAGAATAGGCCCGACCACGAAACTGACCGGCAACGAGACGATAAAGGAGATTCTTGACATAGCTGTAAATTCTGAAAAGGATTCGGTTGTTTTCTATCTGAATTTAAAGGGCTTAGTGCCCGTAAAGGCAGGCAGGGACAAAGTGGAAGAGATTATCATCGAGGAATTGAGCCATATTACTACCTTGCTGAGAAAGTTGAAAGCTTTGTAATAGCCCAATGAATTCCACGCCGGACCAACAGTCAATGGCGAAACTGCCTCAGGAGATGTAGATGTTGGATTTAGAATCATTGTTCAAATTGAGCTATGGAATGTGTATAGTCAGCTCAAAAAAGGGCAATAGATTCAACGGCTGTATTGTCAATACGGTATTTCAACTGGTGCCTGAGCCGCCAATGGTGGCGATGAGTCTTAATATACAAAGTTTAACCCACGAGTACATTGCCGACAGCAAAGTCTTTACGGTCTCTATTCTTTCTCAAGAGACGCCGATGCTTTTTATCGGCAAGTTCGGCTTCAGGTCCGGCAGAGAAACAGACAAATTTGAACAGATAAATTTCAAGATAGGTCAGACCGGCAGCCCAATAGTCTTGGATAACACTGTTGGTTTCATCGAGGCTGAAGTTGCTCAAAGCATTGATGTTGTAACGCACACATTATTTATCGCAAAAATAGTAGCTTGCGAAACGCTTGATGGAGGCAAAGAACCTATGACGTACGCCTACTACCGTGATATAAAGCATGGTAGGACGCCTAAAACTGCTGCAACATATATCAGAGAAAAACCGGCAGCAAAACTAAAGGAAGGAATTACGAATATGAAGAAATACAAATGTCTTATGTGTGGATACATTTATGACCCGGAAGTAGGTGACCCGGACAATGATGTAGAAGCTGGCACCGCTTTTGAAGATTTGCCGGATGATTGGGTCTGTCCGGAATGTGGCGCCGGTAAGGATGAGTTTGAGCCGGTTGAGGATTAGCCGGATGGCTTGGGATGCCCGGCGTATATCAATCCGCGGGAGCATTTCGAACCGGGAAGTAAAGTAAGGTAGGTTTATAAGAGAAACTCAAATTGAACAAAAACTGCTTGATGTGATCGTATCTTTAGATAAATAATGCAGTGCAACAGCGATGCAAACTCAGCAGGAGAGCTGGTCAAAGATTATACAGGCAACATTTGGTGAAATGAAGCGCATAAGCAAATAATGTTTTTATTAAGGAATAAATGGCTAATGGCTAAATCATCCCGCAAGAATAAAGCCAATCGTGGCGGCAAGTCCTTGTCTACCAGATCAATACACGCTGGTGAGCCGAGGAGAAAATATGCTGATTCGTTGACGACTCCCATTATTCAAACTTCCACGTTTACATTTAGAAACAGCAAGGCAATCGAAGATTACACCAAAAGGGGGAAAGAACATTTTGAATATGGCAGATATGGCAATCCTACTGCAAAAATTGCTGAAAGGCGCCTTGCTGACCTCGAAGGTGCTGAAGAGTGTGTTGTTTTTTCCTCCGGAATGAGCGCGATAACTACGACCATTCTTTCTGTGGTGCAGTCGGGTGACCATATTGTCATCACTGATGATAGCTACAAAAAAACGCTCGAATTTTGCAGGTCATATTTGAAACAGTTCGGTATCGAATGCACCATTGTTCCATTTGGAGATTATGGAGTTCTCGAAAAGGCTATCAAAAAGAACACGCGTTTCATATTTTCTGAATCACCCACCAATCCTTATTTGAATGTTTTTGACCTTGTCAAAATCAAGAAGATAGCAGACAAACATAATGTTCTAACGCTCATAGACAGCACGTTTAGCACCCCTTTGAATCAGAGACCCATCGAATTTGGGATGGATCTTGTTCTGCAAAGTGCAACAAAGTACCTTGGAGGACACAATGACATCTTGGCCGGTGCCGTGCTGGGGAGAACCGATCTGATTGAGACCATACGAAATCTGCATAAGTCAATGGGCGGAACAATCGACCCCCATTGCTGCTATCTCCTCCTGCGCGGGCTCAAAACGTTTCCTTTACGCGTACAAAAACAAAATGAATCGGCCTTGACGATTGCCAGATTTCTTGAAAATCACCCGCGCATCAAAAGGGTCTATTATCCTTTTCTCGAAAGTCACCGTCATTATAGGATAGCTAAGAAGCAGATGACCGGGGGTGGTGGGGTTGTTACATTTGAAATAAAGGGCAATCTTAATACCGCGAAACGTTTCCTGGATGCTCTGAAGTTGTGCTATATTGGACCAAGCCTGGGGGGTGTTGAAACACTGATAACGCATCCGGCGTTGGTAACTTATTACGACTGTACGAGAAAAGAACGCTATGCGTTAGGAATCACTGATACCCTTTTCAGACTTGCCGTTGGAATTGAGGATGTTGAAGACTTGATTGAAGACCTGGAGAGGGGCTTGAAGGCGTAAAAGTCTGTCCGGATTGTGGTGCCGGTAAGGGGGGGTTGAGCCGATTGAAGATTAAATGCGGTTATAGTAAGATTACGCGTTTTGCCTGATTTTAAGCAAGGCAAGGTATAATTGTTATGCAGCAAATTCGGCCATCTGTAACCACGCAGAATATTATTTGTGAGGAAGTGGCTGCTGGAGCCACCGCTTTAGTGGTCTTTGGGGCATCGGGGGACCTGACCCGCAGGAAATTGCTTGTAGGCCTTGCCCAGGTCTTTGAGCGAGGATTACTTGATGAACGGTTCTATCTGTTAGGTGTGGGCAGAAAAAAGCTTATCAGTGAGCAGTTCAGGCAAATCGCACAACAAGCAATATAAGAAAACTCCAGCGGTATATCCGCAAAGGAACTAAAATCTTTTGCCGATGGTCGAGAGTGGCGAAAACTTTCAGCAATCTAACCATCGTTAGCACAAAGTAGTTGCAGAATAGTTTGCAACATACACTCCGGATTGTTTACCGCTGCTCGCCTTTCGTCGTGGTATCGGCAGTTTTTTTGTATCGTTCGAATATGCCCTTTATATCCGCCGACTTGGAATTACCGGTGTGAACAACAACGCGATAGCGCAACGTGAGTGTCTCCCCCTTGGCCAGTTCAAGACGGTTACCTTTGAGCCAGTTCATCGGGGTCGGCGAGAAGAAGCCGTAGTCGCGCGTGAACCATTTGGCCGGAAACCAGCGGTTACGCGGATGCTGCAGGATAGCGATGCCTTCGGTAATGCCGCGGCGCGTGCCGCTGTAGTCGCACCACGGCGAGGCGACGCCCCATGTATCTTTCTCGCCGGTCTTGCCCTCGGCATTTGTCAGTGTGCCCCCGGACTTGACGCTCAACTCGCCTGCGACGCGGGCCGAAAAAAGCGAATGGTTTGTCTTGAGGATACGGATGTCCGTCAACGCCGCAAGTATAATTTCAAAATCGATGAATCGAAGGTCCTTGCTCGGTGCGGTAATGACGATGCGGCGCAGGTCAAGAATAATCGGCCTCTTTCCGGGCTGCTGCCAGAAACATTCATCTGTGAAGATGACACGGTCGCCCGAGGCCTTGATGAGCTTCGGCCCCTGCGAGACAATCTGACCGCGTTCATTACTTTCCTGCCAGTAGTTGCCGCCGTTGACGCGGTCGCAGCCAAAGAACAGCGAATGGTGGTGCGGATACGGCTGTGATGTTTCGGTCGTGATGGACTTGCCCGATGCCGGCCCGTTCACCGGCCAGAAATACGGATACTTCTGCGATTTGCCGAACTTGTAGCACGTGAATGGCTTCCCATTCACGGTAACTGCGATCTTGTTCTTCTCGAGTTTTGCCTCAATATGCTCACCGGCCGCCTGCACCGAAGTGTCCCACTCTGCCGCGTTCGGAATGCTCCACACTGTGACTATCAACGCAGCGCCAACAAGTCTCCACCAGTACTTCATCTCGTAACCCTTAAATTCTCAATAATCAATAATCAATAATCAATTCTATACGTGCCACGGGCTGCGCATCGGCCTGGAGAGCATCCGGTTCGCCTGCGCATCGTTGGTGAATTGTTCCCGTTCGAGGTCCCATTTCAACTTCCGGCCAAGCCGCATAGCAATCTCGCCCAGCAGGCAGACGGTGCAGGAGCGGTGGCCGACTTCAACAGGTGCGGCAGTTTCTGCCCGTGACTTGATACACTCGAGGAAATTTCCTTTGTGGTGATTGCTTTTATAGAGATGAATTTCATCGGGACCGATGGCCGAGGTCAACAGTGACTTCGGATGCGCATCGATGTGTCCACGCTTGACGTACACCCAACCTTCTGTTCCCTCGAAGACAACCCCTTGTTTGTTCTTCCTGCTGTCTGCACAAATGACCTTGACTCCATTGGCGTAGGTGTACTCGATGCGGAACGCGCCGTGCACGTCCCATAGCCCATCCTTCGGGTATTCGGCCTGTGCCTC
>JAUXAH010000414.1 GCA_030614945.1 Phycisphaerae bacterium | reverse complement strand
AGCTTAGACTCACGCCTAATTGGTGCGGGATGGCAATCTCTTCTATTACGTTTTAGATTGCTTCGCTTCGCTCGCAATGACGGACAAAACAGACGAGATACGAGCGGCGGGCAGCGAGCTTATGAGCAGGTTACTGGAAATCCTCGGCAGGGCGATAACGGTCGATACGGCCGATTTGATATGGCATTGGCTCAATGAGGTCAGAACTTCAAAAGACGATAGTGAATCTCCGCAATATCAGCAGCTAAACAAAATCATTGAGCTGGCGGGCGATATGAAGACCGATGCAGCCGCCGAGCAGCTAAGGCTGTATCTTTTTGACAATCCTTCCTGCACACACGGCCGGCTGGCCTCGGCGGCAATAGCTCTGTCAAAGAGCCAGCTGAACGAGGCGGTCGAAGAATTAAACTCCGTTTATCTGCGGCAGCCCAACAATACAATGGCTCTTTATGCTCTGGGCCACTGTTATGAGCGGCTCGGCAAAGAGTCTCAAGCCATCGAATTTTATCAGGACTGCCTCAAGTTTAAAAACTATTTGCAGCTTCCCGGGCAGCGACTGGCTGCAATATATTTCAAAAACAGTCAACTGGAAAAAACCATACAGGAATATGAGCTGTTGAAAAACGAATATCCCGATGACATATCAACACTTGTGACGCTTGGGCATTTGTATATTGCCAACGTCCTATATACCAAAGCCGCTCAAACATTCAACACCGCAATTTTAATACATCCGGACAATTTTCACACTGAAACCGATTTTTTAGATCAGCTTATTGCCGACGGACAGCTTCACGAGGCACTGGAGCAGCTCGAGGATTTATCGCAAGAGCAGGCCGAAGGGGCCGATTTGATTATGAAGCGAGCCGATGTTCTTAGTATGCTGGGCGCTACCGATGAGGCCGTTTCGCAATATGAAGAGGCGCTCCGTATTTGCCCGGATTTCCTGGAGGCAACTATAAAGCTTGGCACGCAATATTTGCTGCTGCAACAGGAGCAGCTCGCTGCACAGCAATTCAACAGGGCGGTCGAAATAAATGACAAAATAGTTGATGCGTATATCGGCCTGGCAATCGCCCAGAAATTGGCCGGCAGCGCCTCAGATGCCTTAGTAACAGTATCGCTGGCCGCTGCAATTCAGCCGAACAGCTCATTGTTGTTCGCCGAGACGGCTACCTTGCAGTTCAAGGCAGGCTCTGAGCGGAATTCGCCTTTTCATAACGGGGGCGACGCAACCAACCTCATTGACGCTGTGATTGCAGCGCATCGGCGACAAATCAGCCATCGGCCGCAAAACCCGGACTTACACTATCGGCTGGGCGTCTTAATGATGAGCGTCGGCAGGATAACTGATGCCCTCACGTCATTTCGAACTGCTTTAGAGATAAACCCAACCTACACCAGGGCCAGGAGCAAGCTGGCAATGTGCCTGTTTGAAACAAACCAGAAGACCCTTGCGCTCGAGCAGCTCATCGCTCCTGAGCATCTTGATAAGGATATGCTTGAGCTGCACTATAAAATCGCCTTGCTTTATTGCGATAAGGTAAAGTTTGCATCGTCGCTTATTAACCTTGACCGTTTGCTGGAGAATAATTTCACCTGCCCGGACGCGGCAGTCAACATTTCAATAGTTCTTCAAAACTTAGGGCTGTTGGACAGGGTGACTGCTATGTGGGACAATCTTTCAGATACGGCCAATCAAGCAATGAATACCAATAATCCGTTTTTTCCAGGTGAGCCCCCGTTAGAGATTAAGTGAAATATACTTTATGTCTATGTAAAGTCCAAACCGGCAATTATCATCAGGCCGGCAAAAATCCGCCAAAAAGCTAAAAAACACGCAAATCGGCTATTTGGCTTGAAATCAAGCCTGAATGAAACATAACATATCTTATGGGACGTTATTTATAGCCGAAAAATCAAAACCCCCAGTACCGGCACTAATGGTGTTAACACTTTGTTGATTTTTTTAATTCTTTGATTGCTTCAATTCTTTTGCCATCTTACGAAGAAATGGAACTGCCTCTTCACGGTTAGCAACAAAGACTCCTGAGACAGAATTACCCCCGAGTTTATACCAATAAATCCAACCCCCAATAACCTTTTGGATTGAAATTCTACTACCTTTACCGTCCTGTATTATTTCGTGCAGTTGCATATCAAGCAATTTTTGTTCGGTCATTTTCTTCGCCATTTTAGACCTTTTCGATTTGTTTATATTTACCGGATTATTA
>JAUXAH010000653.1 GCA_030614945.1 Phycisphaerae bacterium | reverse complement strand
AAAACTGATCGACTGAAAGTAAATATTTCTCTTTTGAATTTACTAATAAGCTCGCAACTTGTATCTTGTATCTTGCAACTTGAATTTAATACTAACGACTATTCACTATTCACTAACGACTAATTAAATGGAGGTATTTTTAAATGACAGAAATACAAGAAGAAGAAATTGATCTGAGAGAATACATCAATGTCTTACTAAAAAGAAAAGGTATCATTATTTCAATTTTTCTAATTGCGGTAATCACTGCTGCTCTGGTGAGTTATTTTGTTTTACAACCTGTTTATGAAGCAAATGTAGTTATATCTGTCCAAAGACCTAAGATTGAAAATTTACTTATAGACGAAATTTCTTTTGAAGATTATAAATACTTAATTAAAGATATTGAAATCGAAGAAGAACTAATACGAAAATTAAATTTAGATAAACCACCCATTGAACTAACCCGTTACGACTTAGAACAAATGCTTACTATAGAGCTACCAAAGGGTACTAATCTTATTAAAATAAATTTACAAGCCTCTAATTCCAAATTAACCAAAGACATAATTAATACATGGGTTACTTTATTTGTAGATAAGAACAAAAGATTATATTTTGATGAAGTAAAAAAAGTTAAAATTAGTGTCGAAGATAGATATGAATATGCTGAAAAGGATTTTTACGAAATTGAAGAGAAATTATTGAAATTTAATGAAACTGATAATGTGAAAACAATAGGAGATGAAATCAAATACAAAACAACAAAAATATTAGACTTTAAATCAAAGTTAATTGATAATCAATTATCTTTAGAAAAAGAAAAGGCAGGGGAAGAATATATTATTACAGCAATAAATAAACAGGAAAAAATATTAAAATTAAATAAATTAATAATTGATGACCAATTTTTCCGACAATTACTGTCCAACATTACAGATGATAATCTTGAAATTGTTAATTTGACCTATGTTAGTGAAGAAATAAACCCAATTTATTATAAATTAGTCCGACAATTAATTTCTACAAATATTTCAATTAATTCTTTAATAGCAGAAGAGAATCAATTGACACAAAATATTGTTGATTTTAATGTAAATTTAGAAGATTTAAAAAAAGAATTAACTGAAAAGAAATTAATTCTGTCCCAATTGAATAGAGAATATAGTGCAAAAGAAAAATTGTATAATAATCTTTATAAGCAAGTTGAAAAAATTCGACTTACCGAAACAACCGAAGAAGATTTGTTA
>JAUXAH010000008.1 GCA_030614945.1 Phycisphaerae bacterium | reverse complement strand
GTTGAAAAGCGACCAAGGGCCAGATACCAGCCGGTAAGTCTCAGGCCCAAAAGCTTCGGCGTAAACCGCAAACGTCTCGCCGAACCGCTGCCCGCCTTTTGGAGCACGATTGGATTCCACCCCGGCTCACCGTCAACAAGTCTGAGGTTATGCTTTTCGTAGAGTGACAAACTGCCGCTGTACCCGCGGTTTACTTTCAAATGCGTGGGGTTGCTGGGGGCAATCATATAGAAAGGCGCGTGCACGATAAGCCGGCCGCCCGGACACAGGTAACCCGCAATCACCTCAACAAACCTGGGCGGGTCGGGAACGTGCTCAAGCACGTCGAGGCACACTACCGCATCGTACGCGCCCAAAGGTATGTCGCTCTGCTCGGTCAGTACGGTTACATCCTGCCCGCACTCGGCAAAGACCTTTCGCGCAAAGGATTCCGTATAGCCCGGCACCTCGAAATACGTTACGCGATGGCCCGCCCGGGCAAGGTACGCCGAATCGAAGCCCAGGCCGTCACCGATACTCAAAACGTCCAGTGTCCGCTTTTCACTGTTGGCCAGATGCTTCGCCACCCAGCGGCGCATCCGCCGCTTGAGCTTGTTGCGGTTCCAGATAGCCAGCTCGTACAGAAAGGCATCGGTCTGCTCATAGAATCGTGCCAGTCCGTCGTTCCATACGTAGCGCTCAAGGCCCGTTTCGCGAAACGCACGGGCCACGTTGGTGCCGGGATTGTCGAATTCCTCGCGCAGCCGGGACCGCACCGGCCCCTCAGGTTGCCCCGTCAGCTCGGCAATCCAGGAAACGGTTTTTTCCTGGTCGGGCAATTGTTCGGATGGTGTTGAAAGCCGCTTTATTTCCATTTTATGTTCAGACAACGATTCCATTACGCTGTCGCGGTCACTTGCCTTTCGGCACACGCCGAATTCGCAAAGCGATGTCGTCGGTATACTTGGGCGAATGCAGCGTCCGGACGTGATATATTTTACCGCCCCTGTGCTGAAATGTCTCCTTTTTATCAACCTTCCCCGTTTTCGTGTTCACCCATTCTGCCGTATAAGTCCCGCCGGGCAGCTTTGCCTTTTCCTCAATTAACGGCATTTTGTTTACCCAGCCCATCCGATGGGCGGGGTTTACACGCTCAGACATAGCAATCTTCTCCTCAAAAACGTTCACGACATGAAACAACCGCCGACATTTTGGCAGATATATAGATATAATTTTAGTGTGACTTTTTTATAACTCAATCTCAGCCTCCCAATTTATTGAGGGGTTGTTTAGCCGTCGCCGGCACGGCGACGACATAGACTCAAGGTCTCGCCTGTGGTTTATTTTAGTGCAGTTTCTTTTTGATGGCGCCGAGCAGCTTTTTGTCAATCTCCGCGCCTGATTGTTCGGCGATTTTTATGTGCTTGGCCGCCAGGTCATACTTTTTCAACTTATAAAACCCAAAGGCAAGGCCGTTATGCGCATCACCCATTTCCGGCTCAATCTCAACCGCCCTCAGATACTCGGCCACCGCCTCTTTATAATTCTCCTTGTTGGAATACGCCGCTCCAAGATTATAATGAATCGTACCGTCATCGGGCTTTATCCGAACAGCCTTCTTATACTGTTCAATAGCTGCATCATACCGCTCCTTCCCGAAATACGCATTCCCCAGATTTACCAGAGCAGCCGGCATATTGGGCTTAACAGCCAGCGCCTTTTTGTACGCTCGAATTTCATCGTCAACCAAACCCAATTTGTTATAACAGATACCCAGGCCGTAATGTGCCTCGGCAAAATCCCGTTTAATCTTCAGAGCTTTTTTATATTGTAATATTGCCCTTTTATAATCGCCCATCTGGCTATAGACATCGCCTAACTGGTTGTACAGAAAAGCGTCTTTCGGCTCCAAAACAATTGCCTGTTTCAATTGTGCTATCGCCTGCCCAAACATTTTCCGTTGGCAGTAAGCTATAGCCAGATTTTTGTATGCATCTGTAAAATTCGGGTCCAGCTTAAGCGACAGGCAGTATTGCGAAATCGCATCGTTCCACCAGCCTCGTTTAGTGTACGCATTCCCAAGGTTGTTATGCGTTTTGGCATCGCCTGGATTGATTTTCAGAGCCCTCCGGTATTCATATATCGCATCCTCTACCTGACCCTTTTTCAGGTAAATATTACCTAAATTCACATGTGATTCAGCCAATGATGGATTTATCTCCACAGCTCTTTCAAGTGCCGTCAAAGCATGTTCGGCATCGCCGATATCATCGTAGCTATTCCCCAGATTATTGAAAAAACAGCCCAGCGTCTGAATCTTATTGAGGTTCAACATATAAATACTGCCGCGTCTCTTCTTGGGAACTTTGAATTTATTTACATAGTGTTCATCAGGGGCGTATCCACCTTTGCTTGTTGTTTCAATATTGAATCGCACTCGTCCATCATCGTATCTGACAAAGAAGTGTTCCGGCACAACCACCCCGTATAAAGGCAGGCCAAGCCGTTCGCCGAGCGAAAGATAAAGAATTGAAAGACTCAGGCAATGCCCTCGTTTTCTATCCAGCACACAGTGTAAGAACAAATCGTTCGGGTCTCTTGCCTCTGAAATCGATTTAAACCCCAGTTCATCAAATAAATACTTGTTTATCACCGCAACCGCTTTATAGTTTGCCTTTTGCTTTTTGCTTTTGAGTCTTTCGCGAATTTCCAGTGCCATATCATCTAATCTTGATAGATATCTTCGCCCGTGTACGATATCACTCCACTGCTCCGAAATAATCAAAGCAGCAGTGGCTAAATCAACTTCCTCGGCGTTTAATCGCAGGACTCGTTCAATCGACCTTGCGTACAGCCCCCTCTTGCCCTCATTAGCCAGAGGCATTTGTCGGCCGGGAGATACCCCCGCCGTAAAAAACAAAACGCAAACAATTAGCAAGAAACCCTTTTTCATAATTGTTCTGTTTAACCGTTCGTTCTGATAGTATCGCAAACCCTTTTACGCTGCACAAGATGCACAATCCTATGATAAATGCTTGTCTCTACAAATCTTATCGTCAGATATGCCTTCCTTATTTTGTGTTTTTCTCAATCAGGATGCCAAAAAATCACCTGGTTTGAGCAAAAACTGTTGTATAATTTAGCTTCCGACGTTACTTTATTCAACGCAATTTTATTATGGCTGGAGTAATATAATGAGCCGGAAACAAACTATTATCGCAGATGCCTTATTTCGTCCTGCATTACGCAATACGCTATACACGATTTTATTGCTGCTCGTCGTTCTCGCGGTGGGTGCGTGTCGTGACTCAGGCCGACCCACGCCGCCGAATGAGCCGAATGAATCAGACGTAGCGCCGAAGCTGCAACCGGTCGAAACCAGTCTCTTCGACGGCAGGGCGTTGGGGCAGTGGAAAATCACCGACTTCGGCGGCCAGGGTAATGTCTACGTAAAAGACGGCGGTATCTTCCTCGAAATGGGTAACGATATGACCGGCGTCACCTGGGCCGGTCCGCTCGTCCGAATGAACTATGAAATCACCCTTGAAGCAATGCGGGTCGCGGGAAGCGACTTTTTCTGTGGGCTGACCTTTCCCGTCGATGCCAACTCATGCTCGCTAATCCTCGGCGGCTGGGACGGTGGGCTCTGTGGCCTGTCCAGTCTCGATTTCGATGATGCCTCCGAAAACGAGACTACGCAATTCATTGAGTTCGAGACCGGCCGATGGTACCGAGTCCGCCTCCGCGTCACGCCCAATAAGATTGAAGCCTGGCTCGACGACGAAAACCTTGTAGATGTCGTAACGACCGGCAGAATAATCGACATCCGACCGGAGGTGGACCTTTCTCAACCGTTGGGGATTTCAACCTGGCGCACCACCGGAGCGATTCGCAACATCTATTTACAAACGCTTTCGGACTAACCGTGACTTACTCAGCTGCTGTCTCAACCTCTGCTGGCCCCACGAGCGCACGTCGCTTGAACAAGTCTATCTGCATCCACCTGTTACTCTTAAATCTCCAGCGATTAGCCAGCCCCACTGCCGCGATACTGACAGCCGCCGCAATCCACGGACCCATATAATCTAAAGATGGCGCCAGCCTGACTACGAGCCAGCCGCCGAGCCCCAGTATCAATGCCGCTCCAACCGCCGAGACCACAGCCAGCCAAACCGTATCGCCTGCCCCTCGCAATGAGCCGCCGTAAATAATCCTCGCAGCGTGAAAAACCTGATATGCCGCTGCGCAAATAAGAATATTTGCCCCCGCCTCGATTACCTTGGGCTCGGTGGACTTGGTCGCCCAAAATGCCATTAACTCATTCCTGAATACAAAGAAGCATACGCCTATCAATCCCATATAAATCACCCCGATGCGCAAACACACGCTTGTCTGTTTGGCCGCAAGGTCTTTTCGCCCCTGCCCGATTGACTTGCCCACCGCCGCCGACAGGGCCGTCCCGATGCCAACCACCGGCATCACCGAGATACTTGTGTACGAAAGTACCGCACTTGTCGCAGCCAGCGCCTCTGTCGCCTCTGTGCCGTATCGCCCGACCAGCCCAAACAAAATCATCCCCCAGAATGCCACATTCACCATCAGTCCAAATCCTGCAGGAAGCCCCACTTTCAGCAAATCATACATCTTGCTGAAATCGATATTTATCGTTCTCCTGGTGCTAAAGGCCGTGTTCATAGCGCCACTCAGGAACACAGCCATATTTATAACGGCTGCAACAGCTATCCCGATAAATGTCCCCCAGCCTGCACCGCGAATTCCCAGTTCCGGAAAGCCGAACCTGCCGAAAATCAATACATAGTTCGCCACTATGTTAACCACCTGCCCGCATAACGATGCACACATTGTAATAATCGGCCGATGTATACCCATAAAAAATTGACTGCCCGCCCAATTAATGACCGCCAGCACGTGAGCGTAAAGCATAATTCGAAAATATATCACTTCCATCTCGGCCACCGGCGGCGGTTGCCCCATCATCTCGAATATCCACGGCGCAGCCGGCCACATAATCGCCACCACAGCCAGAAAGTACGCCAATCCCATATATATCGCCTGCCAGAAATAATTCGAGCAGTTCTTCTTGTCGCCCCTGCCCAGACTCTGACTTACAAACGTGTTCAGACTGGCCATAGCGCCTATCGCGAAGCCGCTGGGCAGGAAGCTGACAAGCCCGGCCGGCAAAATCGCCGCCAGTGCCTCCGTACCCAGCCGAGAGACCATATACCGGTCAACAAACTGCATAATAGTAAAAGACGTGGTCGTCACTACCATCGGTGCCGCCAG
This sequence comes from Phycisphaerae bacterium, assembly GCA_030614945.1. The sequence continues at coordinate 13,123 of JAUXAH010000008.1, read as the reverse complement.
CTTCAGCATATATCTTAGTGAAGTCTCGTCCCGCCCATCCGATGGGCGGGGCTCGTCGGTAGTATGGCTTTGTGAGAGCAGGGATGATTTGTCAGTCATTAACCGGAACCCCGTTTATTCAAATTCAGTTTCTTCAATAGCGTCTCAGCCAAGATGCCCAAAACCTGCACACGCTTGATTGGTTTGGTTTTGCCGGAGATTATGCTAACAGCATTCTTTTTCACACCAAGTTGTTTCGCCAATAGCTCAATAAGGCACTGATTAGCTTTTCCTCTCTCAGGTGCCGCCGAAACCTTAATCTTCAGTATCTCATCGAGCAAGCCACAGACAGCCGTCCTGTTAATGCCGGGCACAACCTTTGCCGTAAAAATCACACCATCGTCAACTTCTTGAATCGTCAGATTAGTCATTAGTTGGAACCGTTGCTGCTTATGCAAGAGAAAAGAACCGAGTCTTCGGTCTTAGTTTTTTTGTGTTTGGGCCCACTAAATAGGATCCTCCCTAATATTCTTGCCAATCGCCAATTGAACATACTTTTCAATCTGCTCGGCAAGCTCACCCAGAGATGCAAGCTGAAAATCTTCATAATGGCCCGGGACAAAATCGCCGTTCAATGCCTTCTTGAAGATTCTAACTCGTATAATGGATGGCTCAGCATCCGGCTTACTGAAATCGCTGTCTTTATGCTCGGTGAGTTCAACACGCCAGTCCTCGCTTATAAAAACCAGACACTTGCCGGTAAAAACCGCCATCGGAAAGTAATCACGTAATAATTTTAGAGTTTCCATAGATTATTGTATCAGATATCGTCTTTTTTTAACTGTTTCGAGAGTTGATGCCAGGCATTCATAGACCGCTTCAGGTTCTCGTACGCATCGCCCTTTATCCCATATCCCTGCAGCCCTGCAGGACCGGTATAACCCAGTTCCTTGAGCGTTTTCATAAACTTATAAGTGTCAAACGAGCCGCGGTCCAGCGTCTGAATCAACTGTTTCCAGTCCTTTCCTCCACTATCCGCACCATTGATGGTTACCACGAACAGGTAAGGCATCGCCGACTTTATCAAGGGCTTCATATTTTTCTCGTCGTTGACCATTAGCCAGTGACATAGATTGAAGGTTACTCCCACGTTTTTCCGATTTACTTTCTTGGCTACTCGCACCGCATCTTCCACCCGCTCGACCCAGAATCTATGGTGAGGATAAAGTGCCACCCGAACCCCGGCCTCAGCCGCCATATCCGCTATCTCTCGAATAATTTCCACCGCCCGCGCATCGCCTTCCGGTGAGGATGGCTTGTGCTTTTTGCTTAGCACGAACAGCCAGAGTATTGCATTGCGTCCCTTCAATACTTCGATGGCTTCTCTTAATTCTGGACCGTACTTTTGCTGGTCGGGTTCTATGTTTACACCAAGATAGACAGTGAACATTCTCAGGCTGTTCTTGTCCGCCTCCTTGAGCATCTCAGCCAGTCCCTTACCGGCCGTACAGCCCATCCCTGCATATCCGAGCTCCTTGAGCATCTCCATTTGTTCTTTTGCGCTTTTGTGCTTGGCATCCTTCGTTGCGGTATCCATCGCAAAGAAGGGTAGCGCCCCGGCCGGTTCGAGCCAAATCTTGCGGTAAGCCACTGGCCCGTGGTCGCCTTGCAGCATCAGCGGCCCGGTTGGTTTTTCATCATTATACGCACTGGCCCGCGTCGGCCCTGTTAGTTCCACATCTTCGTGGATTACTCTATTGTTGTGGACAACCCTTTCAAATCTGGCGTTGGAAATCTTCCGCCCGTTCTTATCAAAACGCGGAGCCCGAAAGATAACATCGAAGCTCTGCCACTGCCCCGGCGCCCGCGAGGCATTCACACGCGGCGGATGCCCCTCGAAGCCCTTGGGCTCTCTGTTATTGTCCCACCGCTGGTAAATACCGCCGCAGTCCCCGTGCTTGAGCTTCTCCACACCCCAGCTATCGAGCACCTGAATCTCGTATCTGCCCATAAAGTACACGCCGGAATTGGACCCCTTTGGAACCATAAACTCGATATGTGCCCTGACGTCACCAAATTCTGCCTTGCTTAATATGTTCCTTGTTCTTCCTGTCGGCCCATTCACAATAACACCGCTGCCCGGCTTGCTGCTCAGCAGTTTCTCATTCGCCGGATTCGTAAAAGTATCGCCCACAACCTGCCATTGCCTGGTATTGCCCCGCCAGTTGGAAAAATCGTTACCGATTAAGTGAGTCCTGACTGACAGGCTGCGCATATCCCTGGCACCGACACTTGCTGCTGATAACAGACAGCAAATCCACCCAAACAACAAAATCGCCAAAATCTCTTTGCGTTGACCTTTCATAATTCCTCCTTTTCCAATAATCATTTATCATTAATCATTTCACAAGTGCCACGGACTGCGCATCGACCGCGACAGCATCCTGTTGGCCTGTTCATCATTGATGAATTGCTCCTTCTCCGGGTCCCATCTTAGTTTTCGCCCTAACAGCATAGAGATATTGCCGATGTGGGCGATTGTAAAGCATCGTTGACCTATTTCCGGCGGAAAATAGCAATCCTTACGCGATTTCACGCAATCCAGGAAATTCCGCTGCTCACCCGCCCGGCACGTATACAAATGAATCTCGTTCGGCCCAATCTTCGAATCCAGTATCGACTTAGGTTCTGCCCGCAGTGGCGCACGCCAGCCGACGTTCCCGATCCACCCGTCACTGCCCTCGAATCGCAGACTCGGATTGCCCGACTTGACAATCATCTTCACCCCGTCCGCATACGTGTATTCGATCCGGTATTGCTTGGCCGTGTTATAGACCCCTCCTTCGCAAAATACACCCTTGCCTTCCACCTCCACCGGACCGGTGTATTCGCTGTCGTTCCCCCACTGCGCCCCATCGAGCAGATGCGCACCCCAGTCCGACAACTGTCCGCCCGAATAATCCATAATCCAACGCCACTGATAAGGAAGCTGGTCCTTACCTGTATACGGCGCCCACGGCGCAGGCCCCAGCCACATATCGTAGTCCAGACTCTCCGGCACCGGCATCGGCTCCGGATTGCCCGGCTTATGCGGCCCGCTCGGAAGCTCCACCCGGATAGTCTGGACCTTACTAATCCGCCCGTTGCGGACCAGCTCACACATACGGTGATACACGTCCACTGCCCGGTCTTCCGTGGACCATTGAAAAATCCGACCATAACGTTTCATCGTTTCGCACAGAACACGGCCTTCCTGGATGGTCAGCGTCGGCTTCTCACATTCCACATCCTTGCCGGTCCTCGCCGCCATTATCGAAATCGGAACATGCCAGTGGTCCGGCGTCGAAATCACCACAGCATCAATATCATCCCGCGCGATAACTTCACGAAAATCCTTGTACGTGGCACAGTCGTCGTTGCCGTACTTTTCGTTCACCATCTTACGAGCCTGGCCCATGTGGTTGCTGTCCACATCACACACCACGAGCACCTGTGCATCTGGCTGACCGAGGAAAGTCTTCAGATTCATCCCAATTCCGTGACTGCCCACACCGATGAATCCCAATGTTATCCGGTTACTTGCAGCAACGCTGTCGGCTTTACCCAATGCTGACGAGGCAGCAACGTATGGAAATACTATTGCCCCCGCCGTGACACCGGCAGCTTTTTTTATAAACCTGCGGCGAGTGATAACCTCTCTTGCTTCCATAGCACAATCTCCAATTGTTAGCTTGCTGCTCAGAACGACAGCAAACACTGCCAGATATACACGTAGCCCAGTGCGTCGATGTCTTCCCACACTTTCCGGACGAGTTCTTCGTCACCCGAAATCTCGGGCAGCTCCTTGAGCTTCTCCTCCCAGGGAATACAAACACCCGGCTTTATCTTTGGTTTCTGTTGCTCGGCCATCAAGCGTAACTCCACAAATAATCAATAATCATTAATCAATAATCATTAATCAATAATCATTTAGTACACTCCGTATTCACGCGTAAAATCAGTCATCGCCTTGATGTTCTCGACCTTTGCATCGTTCTGGATGATAGCGCTGGCGTCCATAATGTAGCCGCCGTCGCGGGCCACACCGTCGATTACCTTCTTGCAATAGTCGCGCACCTCGTCCGCTGTGCCGTAGCTTAACAGAAAATTGGGGATGCCGCCGCTGATGCAGAACTTGTGCCCAATCGCCTTGTGTACCTCAAAAATATCAGCCATATCGACGTGATAAACGATTGCTTTCTCCGGCAGCTCGGCAAAGGCATTCAAATGCGCATTCCAATTGCCTTCAGCATAAAACAGGACCTGATGTCCCTTGGCCCAGATTCCTTCGATGATTGGTTTGAGTGTCGGCCAGTAAAGTTTATCGAAGTGTTCCTGCGAGAAAAACGGCACACATCCACGATGCATCCAGAACCCGATTGGAACATTCTTGTCCGGGTCCGCACCGGAAAGGGCCACGTGCAGCAGGTGCGGCATCAGGGCTTCGCAGGCCGCAAGCACCTTATCCGGCCGCTCCATCACATCAGTAACCAGACCAAGATACCCGCGCAGCTTATCGGCGATAATATCGAACGGTGCCTTGAGAATCCCGGAAATAGCTGAGACTGTCCCCGATTCGGTTCGCAGCAATTCATTCTGCTTTCCGAAGGCGTTAAAGTAATTCAGCATCGCCATCCCACCCTTCAAAAACGACAGGTTGTTCCTATACGATGCCGGCTCGCCCATCTCCACTACATCAGCCGAGATGCGCGGAAGCCAGACGTTGAACAAAAATCCGGTCGGGTCCTCGATGAGCTGGTCATATTCGTCCGGCTTCATAAATGCCTCTTCCTCGGACGGCTCACGATATTGAAAGCCGATATCAGGAGAAATATGGATACCGGGAACTCCGTAATACTTCGTCCCGATAGCCTGCGTCAGTCCCGTCCACACATAGACCATATTACCGACCACAGCATCCCAGTCAAAATCGGCGGCGCACTTGCGGGCGGCCGCAAACGCCTTCTCGAAATCGTGGGTTACCTCCTGGCAGGTGTACCCGGCGTACTTGGCCGTGAACTCCGCAACAAAAGGCCGAATCGGAATCTTGTCTGGTTTCTCGTTCCGCATTGCGGTAACGTAGCGGTTCAGCCGTTCGGCGTACAGTTGTTCCATATCCTTGTCCTGAGCAATGTCGAAGGCCTTGGCCATCTTACTTTGCCACCTCCTCAAGAGTCTCTATTATTGACCTTTGAATTACTAATGAAATTTGGGTGGCACCCTCAAACTTGTTTGGGGGTGTTGAAAAATGCCTTATTCGAGTCTCTGGAGTAACTGTTCCTTTCACTTGTTTTTCAAATTTCAATAACAACAAGATTTAATCTCTAATACCTTGATTTATTCAAGGGACCCGACCGATTCTTTGATATTTGCTGTTTCTTTACGAGCGCAATATTTTTTTATGCCCTCAATGATTTTCACCGCGCATCCCGGCTCAATAAAATTCGCCGTGCCCACAGCTACCGCTGATGCACCTGCTATTATAAACTCGATAGCATCCGAAGCGGTTCTGATTCCCCCCATCCCTAAAATCGGTATCCCGCGTTCCTTCGCAACCTCATTGTAAATCTTATTAACTAAATAAACCGCTATCGGCTTTATTGCCGGCCCGGACAATCCACCCGTCCTGTTGGCCAGAACCGCCTTGCGAGTTTCAACATCGACAACCATCGCTGTAAAGGTATTCACCAGACTGAGTGCATCCACACCGGCCTCAACCGCTGCTTGAGCAATCACGCTAATATCCGTAACGGCAGGCGCCAGCTTAACCATCAAAATCTTTTCGCCGCTGACCTTTTTCACTGCCGAAGTAATCTCCTTCACCTGCTCCGGCTCAGTGCCGAAACTAATCCCGCCACGCTCAACATTGGGACAGCTAATATTCAACTCGAACCCTGCTATCGCTTTTTCATCAGCCAGCCGTTGCGCCACTGCTACATATTCATCAATCGTCTCGCCCGCTATATTAACAAACACGGCGCAGGACAGCTTCTCAAGAGCAGGCAGTTTCTCCTCGATGAATTTGTCCAATCCGACATTCGCCCACCCGATCGCATTAAGCATCCCGGAATCGGTCTCAACAATCCTCGGTGTCGCATTGCCCTTTCTTGGCTTGACCGTGATACTTTTTGTAATAAACCCGCCGAGGCAATTTACATCCATAAAATCAGCTAACTCGTCAGCATACCCGGATGTCCCCGACGCGGTAAAAACCGGATTGCTAAGCCGAATCCCCGCAAAGTCAACCGAAATGTCAACGCTTTCCTTCATAAACTAAAACCTATGAACTACGAACTAAAAACCACTTCTCTGCTATTAAAGACCGGCCCATCCTCACAGCACAATTTATAAATAGTCTCGTTTGAGCCATCCACTCTGCATTCCACCGCACAACTCTGGCACAGCCCAATCCCGCAGGCCATCCGCCGCTCCATACTGACCTGACAGTCGATTTTCTTTCGCTTGGCGATTTCAGCCACTCGCGCCAGCATCGGCTCAGGCCCGCAGCCGTAAATAATCATATCCTCACCGGCTGAGTCAGACTGGCCAAGCCATTTCAAAAGACAATCGGTTACAAGCCCGGCAAGCCCCGCCGAGCCGTCATCCGTTGCCACCTGCGATTCTATGCCGAACCTGGCAAACTCCGGTAATGAAAATCCCAACTGTTGCGAAATCCCGTCCAATCGCACCTCAAAAGGCAGTTCTTTCACCGTCTTTGCACCGGCAAACGCAATCACCCCAATATCAGAATAATCAGCCGTAAAAACCTTCGCCTGATGCTCTAATGGCCCAGCCCCCATCCCCCCGGCAACCAGAAGGGCTGTCTTCTTGCCGTCCGGCACCCAAAAACCATTCCCCAAAGGCCCGATTATGCTGACCGGATCACCCGCCGATAGCGTTGTCATTCGCAAAGTTGCAGGCCCGACAACACAATAAAGAATGTCAGCGAAAGTTTTATTTTCTTTGACGGTAACATCACAAAAACTAAAAGGCCTCCGCAGCAGTATCCTGCGCCCGGCCACATCGGCCAAATCTTCCGGTATGGCTTCCGCCGGCGGTAGGGCGGTACCGGAAACATCCAATTCGGCAAACTGTCCCGGCTTAAAATTAGCAAAAGACTCTGCACCAGCCCCTGAAAATTCCAGTCCGAGCCGATAGAACCACTGCCCAATCTGCTTATTCGCACAGACAGCAGCACTGAAAACTCCCCTCTTTGCCGCTGAGCATTCTTCTGACATAAATACCTGTTATAATAGTAGTTTTACCAGTAAAGATTCTGCACACATCGTTGTCACTATTAAAGCGAACCTTCATAAACCCTGATACCATCCACAACTTTGCAGATGTGAACGGCATATTTATCGGCAAATTCAGGGTGACTACGCCGATACGCCGTATCAACTGCTCGCTGAACCGCTTCGATATTTTCAGCCCGAACTAAAGCACCCGATGCTCCCTTGTCACCACCGCCTAACATCCGCTCTCCTAAAACACCCGGCACCGTCCGAACAATATCACACATTGTCTCCAGTTCCGCACCCGATATCTTATAGGCATCACGCAGTCCTATGCCGTCTTCCCTGAATATCTGACCCACCGTTTCAATGTCGCTGGCCTTCCAGGCTTCGAGCATTTTATAGAACCGCTTTTGCGCTACAAAAATATACTTTAGCCGGTCGCACAAATCAGGGTAACTCTCACCGAATTCGGCCATAATCTTCGCATACATTGCCTCGTCTTTGATATCCGCAAGGCACGATATATCGTAATTGGCTTTTTGTAATATCGATACCAGCTTCTCGCATTCTGCCCTGCGTATTTTATATGTCGACTTCTCAAGACCAGGCCGAACCGTCCCCGTATCAAGCACCACTATACGAAAATCGGTGACACCGGACCCGAGTTGGACGTAATCTACAGACCTCTTTGCTGGGTTATAATAGGTCCCCCTGCCTTCCCGCCCGAACAATATCATTATCTGGTCCAGCTTCCCGCAGGGCGAGCCAATATAGTCGTTTTCAACGGCCTGGGCCAGGTCGACGACCGTCATCTTGTCTCCTATCTCGATTTCATTAGCTTCAAGCAGTGACAAAATCAAATTCAAAGTCAAAGACGCCGACCGACTCATCCCACCGCCGGGGATATTCCCGAAGATAACACAGTCGATTCCCTGCGAAAGTTTGTAACCTTCCCGTCTTAAAATATACTCGACACCGTATGCAAACCGTCCCCACGTCTGCGCTATCTCTTCCGATTTCGGCTCAGGAACCTCTCCCAATTTGAATTCGATAACGCCGTCGTTTGGAAAATTCCCGCTAAATAACCTAACCTTGTTGGTCCCGTTGGCTCTGTAAGCCATCCAGATAAATCGGTCGGTTGCAACGCCGAAAAGCTCTGTCCCGTTGTAATCGCCGTGCTCAACGCCCAGACAGAACCGTGATGAGCTTCTGCGCACCTTAGCGCCGCTAATATCCAGGCCGTTTTGCTTGGCCAGGCCTTTTAACTTTTCTACCATTTCCTTATCAAGCGAACTCGCTGACATTCTTTCGTTCCTCTTAGTTTCATTAAAGGCACAAAGAAAAAAGTGAGCTAAAGTTATAATCCATAATTTTAGGCGCTTTAGGCACTCTGAACTTTAGGCACTTTACACTTCTACCAGAATATGATGTAAAGCACTACTGTTAGAAGCGTCACAAACAAGCCGAAGTACACAGAACCCTTAGACCAGTTCAACTCAATCTTCGTCTGCTCCGGCAGTACGATGCGTTCCCTCATCGGCCTTATCAATGTTACTAATAGCAGGATGGCCGCAATAGCGCCTACTGTGATTCCCATACGGTTCAGAAAGGCCATATCACCCCAGCCGAAGAACAGAATCCCGTAGATAATCGGGCTAAGAACTAACCCTAATACTCCACAATACCGTGGCGTCCATTTAACAAACAATCCGAACAGGAATATCGTCAGAACGCCGGGTGATACGAATCCCTGGAACTCTTGAATGAAAGCGAAAGCGCCCTTGAATCTGGGGTTTGCCAGCACCGGCGCGATCAGACACCCGATGATTACACCTATCGGTACGCAACAGCGACCTACCCACACCAGGACTTTCTGTGCCGCCTTCTTATTGAACCATTCTCTGTAAATATCCATCGTGAAGATCGTCGAAGCTGCGTTCAACATCGATGCCAGAGAGCTAATCACTGCTCCCATCAACGCGGCCAATACAAATCCCCGCAACCCTCTCGGAGTTAGGTACCGAATCAACAGCGGAAATGCTCCGTCGTAGTCATAGCCCACCAGCTCTTGCCGGACGTCAACTTGGGGGTGACTTTCATTCACGCCATCGAGTAGTTTACTGTTGATTTCGCTGAGGTTCTCGCCCTCCGGAACGGCCTTGCCTAATACTGCTGCGTTGAACGACAGCACCTCTGCGGCAAGCTGCGGTTGCAACTGCGCAAAGTCGCTGTCGAATGGAATAACCATTTGCGCTTCTGTCGGTGACGTCTTGGCCTGGGCAAATGTCTCTAACACAGGCTTATTCAGCGACTCTAAGTTCATTGCGTTCTCCTGCATCTTCGCCCCGTATAATGTGAACGCGATAATCCCCGGAATGCACACGATAAAAGGAATAATCAGCTTCAGAAAAGCCGCAAACACCACGCCCCTCTGCCCTTCACGCAGGGAGTGAGCACCAAGTGTCCTCTGCATGATATACTGGTTCAGGCCCCAGTAATAGAAGTTCGGAATCCAGATACCAAACAGCAATGCCGTCCACGGCAGAAAGTCGCTGGCCCGCGGCAGTACCATGTGCATACTGGATTCTTTGAGCACCGAGAACTTCTCACCAAATGTCGCTCCGTCCCCCACACCTAATGATGTATTCACCGCTGCAACATCTATCCCCTCGAACCTGCCCGGATCGTCCAATGCCATAAACGTCAGCACCATTATCACCGCACCGCCGATTATCAGGGCCGACCCCTGAATCAGGTCCGCCCAGGCGCAGGCCTTCAGGCCTCCCGCTGCAACATATACACCCGCGAGGATACCGACAAACCAGGAGAGCGTTGTGATGTTGATCGGTATGCCCATCAACTCTTCTCTAAACAACGGACTCAACGCCTTGGCCCCAAGATAGATTACCGTAGGGATTGTTACTCCCAAATAGATAATCACCATCAATAGCGACATCACTAATCGGGATGTGTGATTGAAACGGTACTCAAGGTATTCAGGTATCGTGAAAATCCCGCTCTTGAGAAACTTCGGCAAAAAGAAAAACGCCACCACTACCAGGGTTATCGCAGCGACCCATTCGTAGCTCGCCACCGCCAAACCAATCGAGCCTTTTGCCGCCTGGCCCGACATTCCAACAAACTGCTCGGCCGAGATATTCGCCGCGATTAGTGAAAATCCGATCAACCACCATTTCAGGCCCCGACCGGCCAGAAAGTAATCTTCGCTGGTTTTTTCTTTGCGGCTCTTGAACAGACCTACGGTAATTACACAAACAAAGAATACCGCTAATACGCCAATGTCTAAGCTGCTTAATTCTATTTTTGAACTCCTTAATTTAAACCTTCCCTGCCAAAATCCTTTCCTTTTAGCTATCCCCTAAGTCATTACATTGCCTTAGTTCCATCAAATTCCCCGCCATTATAGCTTTTCTCTCTCCAACCGCAAGAAGATAGAAACTATGAAACCCCGCTGCCCCGGCGCCGGTGTCAATCAGATATGCAGGTTGGCTGGAAAAAAGTGGGGAAAATCGTTAAAAAGCGCGCAAAAATGCGCTTTTTTGCGCACTTTTTTGCACCAGTTTTTCCGTTACGAAGACACGAAGAAAATCAGATGCAGATTTCGCTGATTACGCAGAGAAATACAGCCGCGAATTTGCATGAAGAAATTTTACCGCGGAGAATGCTCCCCGCTTCTGCGGGGCCAGGCGGCAGGGGCCTATCGGGTTCGAGACAGGCAGGATTTATAAAGGCCGGCTCTGAAAATGGGCCGGCCTTTGCCTTTGCGCGGGTTGACTACGCATGAGATTCTTCTGCTGCGTCTCAGAATGACCGCGAGGAATATCCAATATCTGTCCTTGGGACTCCTTACGGAGGGCTTGGCCATCCCACTTGGGAGAACAAGGAATAACGAATGATGAAGTTGAGATTGCAATACCCGCTTTCGCGGGCACAGGCACTGCGTGCTTCGCACGCTCATCGCAATGATTGGTTTTTTAGGTCCCTCGGCATTGCTCGGGGCCTGCGTTTCGCTCCGGCCTGCACATTTGATTGAAGTTGCAGCAGCACATAAGAGAGGTTTTAGCCCGTGCAGTAATCTGTTTATGCGCGGTTATTTACAAGAACAAAATCCCCTTGAATAATCCCCACGGTCTTCGTATGATTGATGCTCGATACTCTCCGCAGGACGCCTAATGGCGGATACTCGATGTGCGTCATCCGGCGCCGTACCGACGGACTCGATACTCGATTTAACCTACTCGCCAACTATGAATAGCGAGGATCGAATTACGACAGATGAGAATGGGAAATTGGAAATCGAAAATCGAAAATCACGTAAGCCCCGTCTTATAGCTTTTGAAGTTACTCGCCGATGCCGGTTCAACTGCCGGCACTGCCGGGCAAATGCCGGTGTCGGCGGTAATGAAAAAGAGTTGACTGCCGAGCAGTGCAAAAGAATACTTGCGTCCGTAGCGGAGTTCAGCAAACCCCTGATAATCCTGACCGGCGGTGAGCCGATGGAACGCGGCGATATTTACGAACTCATTCGATATGGGCGGGATTTGGAGCTGCGGATGGTAATGGCTACCTGCGGGTACCCGATTGATGACGAGTCCGTTGCCGGATTAAAAGAAGCCGGCTTGTTAGCTTTATCTATTTCTCTGGATGGTGCCTCCGCCCGAACCCACGATGCGTTCAGGCAAAGTGTCGGCGCTTTTGACTCGGCTGTCAAAGCTGCAGAAACAGCAAAGCGGGCAGGTGTGCGTTTCCAGATTAATACCACAATCACAAAGAGCAATGTTACCGAGGTACTTAGGATAGCCGAACTGGCTCAGAAGCTTGGGGCCTATTGTTTCAATCCGTTTATCCTTGTGCCGACCGGCCGGGGCAAAGAAATTGCCGGGGAAATACTTGAGCCGGCAGAGTACGAAAAACTTCTCAACGCTTTGCTTCGTTTGAAACTCGAATCGGCGATTGAAGTGAGAGTCACGTGCGGGCCCCAGTTTGCTCGACTGTGCCGGGAAGCCGGCGTTAAGGGGCTAAACGAGGAGGCAAGCGGCTGTATGGGCGGCAGGGGGTTTGGATTTATAAGCTATCGGGGTGATGTGCAAACTTGCGGGTTCCTTGACGTATCGGCAGGTAATTTGATTGAAAACGGTTTTGATTTCGGCAGGATTTGGCTCGGGTCGGAGTTTCTAAAAGAAATTCGCAACCTGTCGGCCTATAAGGGTAATTGCGGAATTTGTGAATATGTTGCCCTCTGCGGTGGCTGCAGGGCGAGGGCCTATGCGATGAGCGGCGATTACTTGGCTGCGGACCCGATTTGTAATTACAAGTGAGGAGGTAAAGATTGAGCTTGCGTTTGACAAAATTCCAAAAACGATTGTGCAACGAGCTTCAGGACGGCCTGCCAATTTGTGCAGAGCCGTATGACGATCTGGCAAGATATTTGAATAGCGATGAAAAGACAGTTCTGCAGCAAATCAAAGAGTTGAAGAAGCTGGGGGTTATCCGGCGGATTTCTGCGCTGATAAATTATCGTGCGCTTGGTATGACAAGCACTCTGGTCGCCGCACATATTCCGGAAGAGAACCTGCAGGCCGTTGCCGAAGCGGTTAATTCTCTGGAGAATGTCTCTCACAATTATCGCAGGCATCATTACTACAACTTATGGTTTACCTTGCAGGCGCAGAAGAGCCGGCAGATTGAGGTTATGTTGTCAAATCTTTCGGGCCGTTTCGGTATTGATTTTCACAACCTCTCTGTCAAGCGTGTTTTTAAGCTTGATGTTCGCTTTGACGCTGAGAGTGAGGAGGCCGCCACCGGCGGGTTATTGCAGGATGTTGCGCAGGTCCCGGTGTGTGAAA
>JAUXAH010000548.1 GCA_030614945.1 Phycisphaerae bacterium | reverse complement strand
CCGGCTTCCTCTTTAGGCTCGGCGCCGATTTCCTCGATGCAGGAAAACTCTCTCGCTTCGTCCGTCGCACAAATATCCATCGGCAGCAAACCTGCTTTTCTACATTCGTTGATCTTGACCTGCGCTTTGTCAAAATCGCTTTTCACCAGGCCCGATTCATTCTCAAGGATGTAGCACCAGCCCCGGCTCGATACCTTAAAATCCAATGTCGATTCGATTTCAAGTATGGCCTCAGCAAATTCGCGTAATTCGTAAAAATACCGATCCTCAGCTTCCGACGTTTGCCGGCCGCGTTTGCGTCTCGGTATGTTTATCTTGATCATACTCAGCTCCTTTTCCTGGCCGGCCGGTTTTTATGATTCAGTTGGTTCGGACGATTCGGCCCCGGGCTTGCTTTCTGCCGGCAGCCCAGCTGGTTTCTCTGGCAGCGGCTCTGCCGGCTGTAAGACGGTAGCGATAGCGCGGGCAAGGGCAGTAATATCGACCAGGCGACTTTCAGTGTCGGCGGTTGCCCCTTGTGTGCGTAGTCCCTCGATGGCCTCGGCAGCGTAGCGCTGGATCAGTAAAGCCGATTCGTATGGTGACATTCTCAGCTCCTTTCGATAATACAAAGTGACATTTCTAAAAAGCCCCGGGCACGCTAAGGACGTCTAAGATCGTGGGTATATGCGGGACGTCTTATTGTACCCGGGGTATAATCCCGGCCGCCTTTGCCTGGCTGCGCTTTGTGCCGCGTGGCCCTGCTTGGCCTGGCTGCGCTTTTGCTTTGCTATGCAATGCCGAGCCTTGCGAAGCCTTGCGCTGCCTTCGCTTTGCTGTGCGTCTTATTGTACCCGGGGGTAAATTCACAGCACCGACACAAAAGCGACTGATTCTGCTCTTGATTATACACAAAACCGACATTTTGTCAAAGGTAAAACCGGGATTTTATTTGCGACATTTTATGCCTGTTATAGGACGGTGATTTCCCTGGTATCGTTAAGTGATTTCCCTGGTATCCGAGCTCGCAGCGGCGCCGGCGGTCCGGCCAATAGCCGCCCTGGTCCCTGAGCTGGTCCGGCACAGCTGAGGACCTGGCCGGCGATTCGCCCGGGCCCCGAGCTCACAGCGGCCGCGATGTTCCTGCAGCTGATCGCCCTGGTCCCTGGACCGCCGGCGGTCCACGTGGGGCCGGTTATAGTGCCGCAGCACAGCTGAGCCGGTGACATTCTCGACGTGATGTCCTCTGTGAGCGACGATCTCGATCGGATTAGTCTTATAGCACTTAATCAGTGGAGGACCGGCCCTGCTTTTAGCCTGTTATTGGCGGTTAAATCGAGTATTTCGCCCTTTTCGTCGCGTTTATGTCAACTGCGATCGTCCTGCAGGCGGCCGTCCCGGTCTGGACAGAGATCGCCGCGGGGATTGAGTGACATCGGAGCTCGCAGCGGAGCCCGGCCGAAAGTATCGCCGGGACCTGGACCGCCGGCGATTCGCCCGGACCTCGATCTGCAGAGGCGCCGATGATCCTGCCGGCCGAAGGACATCAGCTTGCAGGCTGATGTCAGCACCGTTGATCCTGTCGATCCTGTC
>JAUXAH010000322.1 GCA_030614945.1 Phycisphaerae bacterium | reverse complement strand
TTACCCAATACCGAAGCGCGCGCCGCCGTAGCCCAAGTGGAACGGAGGCATTTTCCGTTAGGAACAATGACCCCCGTGGAACGTTTTTTTCGGCTCCGGTTCGGCTTCTCGTGAGAGACTCCCGTTTATGACGTGGCGGCTGTCCTCAGCGTCGGACGTCATGACGTGGCGGCGATCCGTAGAGTCCGATGTTTTAACGCGGCGGCGGTCGCAATCGTCGGACGTCATCACGCGGCGGCGGTCGCAACATCCGGGCGTTCTTACGTGGCGCTGGTCAGCATCCAGTGGTTGCAACGTCCCGCTATAATCGCTATATTGGGGGTATGTAATCGGTCTATAGTCGGTTCAAAGTCTTCACACGATCAATTTAAAGTCGTTTTTTTATCGGAGTTTTAGTGAAATCGTCTCGAAACCTGCGTGTAACATCAACGGGAGTGTGTCTGCAACGTCCTGTCGTCGTCCTATCGACGTATACACCACGTATATCCTCTAGGATCTTGAAATGGCGATAGTGATCGCTCCAGCTATGTCACAGCAAGCTTCAGGAAACATCGGCTCTGTCAATTTCACCAGGTGGAAAGGTATAAACGTTGCCAGGACGACATATGTTCCTTCCTACACGCCTTCCGGAAAGCAGATAACACAACGGGGATTGGTGACTTCAGTATCGGCTTTGTGGGGTCAGGCGTTGACACCGGCAGACCGGCAGACCTGGGAGGAGCGAGCTGCAGAGCTGAAATTCAAGAACCGGTTGGGAGGTGAATACCAACCATCCGGGTATCAACTGTTCATGAAGCTGAGCGTGCAGGCACAATTTTTCAGCATGCCGGTCAATTATAAATGCCCGATCGGACCGACACCGGTGGATGTCTGGAGGGTTACTGCAGTAAACGATATGTTCTTTAATGCCATTGAAGTGACGATGGAAAAGGGGAACACGGTTCCGGTCGATGCCGACGGCTTTCAGATCTTCCGGGCAGGACCATATAACTCCGGCGGTCGCAGACCGATCCGACCGGAATATCGACACTTGACTTTGATATGGGGAACTTACTACTACCATGACTTTGCTGTAACGGACACAAAGTGGTATTGGTATTGGTGTAGATGGTTCTTTGGGGAGGGATTTGTAGGGAACTGGTGGGAGGTTCAAGTTCAAGTCGATTTCTTGTAAACTACTGCACACCTGTTTGGGGATCGGCACTTTAATCCACCTATAGTTGACTTCGTTAATTAAGAAGTGAGGAAATCATGGCAAGAGTATTGAACCCCTTGATGTCTGGAAAGGCTAAGGGCTCGATAGGCGGGATCACATTCGCAGCATGGAAGGGTTTACCGGTAGTCAGAAGGTTACCAATTCCGTCCAGGCGTTTGAGGACGACACAGCCGCAGAACCGTTCATTGTTGGGTTTTCTGGCTCGTGAGTATACAACTTTGACACCGGCACAGAGGGTTCTGTGGGAGAACTATGCACTTAATCATCCGCATCCGGATGGATTTGGAGGGACGTTCATCCTTTCTGGACAGAATGCTTATATCATGCTGAATCATACTGCAGTAAGGGGTTTCGCTATTGGAGCTTTACAGACAGACCCACCAACAGACCCGCCTGCAGCTTCAATCCTTTCGTTCACTGCAGAAACCGGAGCTACAGATCCCGGGGATATCGATTTGACCTGGAGTCATGCCGGAACTGCAGACGCTGCAGACAGAAACGAAATGCGGATAGCCGGTCCATTTCAATCACCGGCGAGGCAAGAGGTTCATTCGCGGTTTCGACATGGAGCGTGGATTGCAGGCAACCTGGTAGTGTTTACAGCGACCGGCTTGGTTGAAGATACCTGGTATTGGTTCTTGATCAGATACACCGATCAGTATGGACAGACAAGCGCGTGGCATATGAAACAAGCGACGCCTAAACTTACGCCGTAAATACTTACGTGTTGGGATCGGGATTGATCGGAATCGTAAGGTATTGTTTATAAACACCGACCGCAATGCCGGCGTGGACCATCGACCGCGACGTAAGTTTCAGATCCTGCAGGAGAGACTCCTCCTGCAGGATCGCTTTTTTTGGAAGCTAACCATAGCGATATTTGGTCGTCAGAGGGTTGCAGAAGAGGTCATATGGTATCCAGCAATGGGACTTGCATTCCGGACAGGGAAATCCGGAATCGACATACTCTTTCATCAGCTTATACCAGCATCCGAACGGCTGAAACATCCGGTATGACTTCAGTTCGGCGCTGACTTCTTCGATGACCTGGTCTGGGACATCGGGTTTCGAGAGGTATTTACAGAGGTGGCTGATGACTTGGCTTTCTGGCTTGTGCTGGATATAGACACCCTGTCCTGTGGAGACCTCTTTCCATAGCTTGAGGAGCTGATCGAAAGGGAAATAACGCGCGACAACCAGGGCGTGGATATGAGCATGCCAGTTACCCGGACGCCCGGTAACTTCAAGCACGAATGCACCACCGCTAACCCTGTTCTTCCATTGCGCTCTTTGCCGTAACCTACGGAAAGACTTAACGATAGACTGAAGCATTTTGGGAAGGTCATTTTCATTCTGAATGGTTAGAGTGAGATGTTTGAAGGTCGAACCGGTTGGCATCTTGGTATTTTTCACCAGGAACTTTAACCGGCGCCGGACCCGGGCGAGGCGAGGAACTGAGCAAACGGGACAAAATCGGTTGCCGCAGTAGACAGGTGTCTTGATTTCATGTCCACAATGCGTGCAGATGATGGTCTGAAAGAAGTGGTATGAATTAGTCATCGTCCAGTAGCAAAGGGTTGACGTTCAAACTTCGACACTTGTTCGAATCTGTATGAATAAAGAGGATCCATCAGGCTTTAATGACGATAGAGGAACTGTAATCAAGCTGGTCATTGAAGTCATGCTGATCGTTCCACAGCCACTTGTATCCGGACTCCACATTGTGATTGTAGGAATTGATCCGGACAGCCAT
>JAUXAH010000199.1 GCA_030614945.1 Phycisphaerae bacterium | reverse complement strand
ATTCCGCATATAGATTTGACCTATGTCAGAAGGATGCTTGCGGAAGCTGAGGGGGTGGACATAGTTATTCCAACTACCGGTGATGAAAGATACGAGCCGCTCTTTGCGGTGTACCGCAAAAGTGCGCTTAAAGCTATAAACGAGGTGCTGTCATCCGGCGGACGTAAAATAAGCGATGTGTTCAGCCGATGCAGGGTCAAGTATATGGAGCTGGAAGCGAGAGGGTTTACAAACCTGAATACAATAACGGAATATGAAGAATTTCAGAAAAAATACGATGATTGCGTTCGATGATGCGTTTGAAATTATGATGGGTTCGGCCCGTCGGCTCGGTATGGAGCGTGCCGGCATTGAGCGCGCTTCGAATCGGGTACTGGCGGAGACGATAGTATCCGATATCGATGTACCGCCTTTTAACAAATCGGCTATGGACGGGTATGCGTGCCGTCGAGCGGACCTTGCAAATGAGCTTACAATAATTGAGACGATTCCTGCGGGATTGCCGCCGAAAAAGGCGATTGGGCGGAACCAATGTGCGAAGATTATGACCGGAGCGGTTGTGCCTGAGGGGGCAGATTGCGTGATTATGGTCGAATATACTAAAAGCGTTGGGGAGAACAGGATTCGATTCACAGGCAGCAGCACAGAAGACAATATTTGTCTGAAGGGCGAAGATATTAAAAAAGGGGATGTAGTCCTTCGAGCAGGCTGCAAAATCGCCGCTCAACATATCGCAGCGCTGGCAAACTGCGGCTGCGTGGAACCGTTGGTGTCACTCCAGCCGAGGGTCGGCATTATAGCGACGGGGGACGAATTAGTCGAGCCCAGCCGGAAACCAACAGGCTGTCAAATCAGAAATAGTAATGGGTACCAGTTGGCCGCCCAGGCAGTAAGCGCTGGTGCGATAGCCACAAACTATGGTATTGCCGTCGATACCAAAGAAGCTTTAGACAGGATGATCAAAAGAGCGACGACGGAAAATGATGTTGTGATTTTGTCCGGCGGTGTATCGGTAGGTGATTACGACCTTGTTCGGGAGATTCTGGAGAAAAACAACATCAAGCTGCTGTTCGAGAAGGTTGCGGTAAAGCCAGGCCGGCCTATGGTTTTCGGCGTGAAAAGATTTACCGCAGAGAACGCGGAGAACGCAGAGAAAAAACAGAATAGAAGAAAACGGATTTCTGCTAAGGAAGATGAGCGCAATACGAAATTTGTGTTTGGACTGCCCGGCAATCCCGTATCGACCTTTGTTATGTTCGAGCTGCTGGTGAAGCCCTTCCTTTTTAAGATGATGGGACACGATTTCAGACCTGCTGTTACCCACAGGCAACTGGAAAGGACAATCACAAGAAAAAAGACAGAAAGAGATTCGTGGCTGCCGGTCGTATTTACAAACGATAATAAGGTTACAAGTATTGAGTATCATGGCTCTGCGCATATTAACGCGCTGTGCGAAGCTGACGGCCTGCTTTGCATACCCGCAGGCGCAGCAGAAATTAAAGAGGGAACCACCGTTGCTGTCAGACAGATTTAATCGAAGAATAAATTACCTGCGAATATCCGTAACGGACCGCTGCAATCACCGGTGCGTGTATTGTATGCCGGAGGCACGTTTTGTTTATAAAAGCCACAGTGAAATTCTTTCCTACGAGCAGATAGAGCGGCTTATAAAAGTTGCTGCGAAAATGGGTATAACAAAAGTCCGGCTAACGGGGGGTGAGCCGTTAGTGCGAAAGAACGTTGAACAATTAGTGGCAAAGCTTGCGGCTATTGACGGTATCGACGAGGTCTGTATGACCACGAACGGCTCCCTGCTCGCAGAAATGGCGGCGAAGCTGAAGCGAAGCGGACTTGGGCGCGTGAACATCTCGATAGATTCACTCGATAGGGACAGGTATCAGAAGATTACTCGCGGCGGTGATTTGCACCAGGCGCTTGCAGGCGTCGATGCGGCTATCAAAGCAGAGCTTACGCCGATAAAGATTAATACGGTCATTCTCAATGATACAACTGAAGAGGACGTCGAAAGGATGAAGACGTTTTGTGAGCAAAAGGGGCTGCGGCTTCAAAAGATTATGCAGTTTTCACTTTATGACAGGTCTGATTTAAGCAGGCGGTTCGGGACGGAGCGTCCGCCGAAATGCAGCCAGTGCAATCGGCTCAGACTAACCGCTGATGGTTTCTTAAAGCCGTGCCTTTTCTCGGACAACGAAGTTAAAGTGGACTTTGACGACATTGGCGGCTCCATACTCGAAGCGGCAGCGAAAAAACCGGAAAACGGAAGCTCCTGCAGGAATAGGATAATGAGCCAGATTGGAGGTTGAAAAGAAAATGCAAAATTCAAAAGAGATAATAGACGTACGGTGCAAAGATGTGCGGTTTATGAGAGGAGACACAAATGGAAAAAATTTGTAAGAACTGCAAGTGGTGGGACGAGGAAGCGGATTACCACTCCGACATGGGCCATTGCCGTCGATTTCCACCTTTGCTCTGCGAGCAAAACGCCACAAACTGGAGCAAGGCTTCGTTTCCGGAGACCAAAGAAAATGACTGGTGTGGAGAATTTAGAAAAAAACAAGATGACTAAACCAGACCGAGAGATAAAGGTATTCTTGGCGCGAGTCAATGAAGTGTCTAAGCGAGTATAAGCAACCTTGAATTTTTTATACAATCAGATTTCTGCGTTCGTGGTTGAAAAACTGGATTCCTGCTTTCGCAGGAATGACATGATTAGAACAAATTCGTGAAAATTCGTGGCCAATCAAAAGGTGAAAATATGATAGATATAAGCGGCAAAAATGTTACAGTAAGAACCGCTGCCGCAACGGGGTGTGTGGTTCTTGGAGAAGAGGTGTTTGCGGTCCTGCGGGAGGGGCAATGTCCGAAAGGTGATGTACTCGAGACGGCAAAGATAGCTGCGATAAACGCTGTAAAAGCAACAGCTTCGATAATTCCGATGTGTCATCCTATTTCAATTGAGGCGGTGGAAGTTAATTTTGTAACAGATGAGGATACCAAATCGGTTTTTGTGAATGTGAAAGTCAAATCATCGGGCAAGACGGGCGTTGAAATGGAAGCGCTCTGCGGGGCAAGCGCCGGGTGTCTTACTATTTACGATATGCTGAAATATAAGAGCAAAGATATGGTAATCCGGGAAATAAAGCTAATGGAAAAGAGCGGTGGAAAAAGTGGCAACTATAAGAGGCAAGATTAACCCCGCCCCTTCACAAAGGGGCTGGGTTAAAGCTATATCAATCTCCAAAGAGCGAGGCACACAGAAGGACAATGTGCCAGCCGCTGAACTCAAAGTTGGCTTCGGTATAGTCGGCGATGCGCACGCAGGCAAGTGGCACAGGCAGGTCAGCCTGTTAGGACAAGAATCTATCGAAAAAATGAGAGCAAAGGGAGCGGACGTCTCGGCAGGAGATTTTGCGGAAAACATCACCACGGAAGGAATTGATTTGTATTCTCTGTCATTTGGCAGCAAACTGCGACTCGGCGCCGATGCCGAAGTTGAAATCACGCAATTCGGCAAAGAATGCCACAGCGGCTGTGTTATTTTTCAGCAAATCGGCGATTGTGTTATGCCGCGAGAAGGTGTTTTTGCAAAAGTAATAAAGCCGGGCCGAATCAAGCCCGGCGATATTATAGAGGTATTAAACTCAAATGATTAAAGTAGCCATATTGACGGTCAGTGATAGCCGCTCGCCCAGCCCCTCCGAGGGGCGGGGCGAGCAGCGAAAAAGAGAAGACGTAAGCGGACAAACTATCAAGAATATGCTCGCCCAGCCCCTCCGAGGCCAGCCCCTCCGAGGGGCAGGCCGAGGGGCGGGGCTCGACGCCGACAAATTCGAGATTTATGAGTATAAAATCACAGCCGATGAACAAGAAGATATTAAAAAAGCACTTATTGGCTTCGCCGATGAAGTAAAAGTCGATATTGTCTTTACTACGGGCGGCACGGGTCTTGGGCCTCGAGACGTTACTCCTGAGGCCACGGCTGCGGTGTGCGAAAAAATGGTCCCCGGCTTAGCCGAAGTAATGCGGCTGGAGGGACTGAAAAAAACCAAAAATGCTATGCTGTCGCGCGGCGTGGCCGGTATTCGCGGCAATACGCTTATCATCAATCTTCCCGGCAGCCCGAAGGCGGTCAAAGAATCGCTGGAAATAATCTTAGAGGTTCTGCCCCATGCAAGAGATATGCTGCTCGGCCGAGGGCATAAGTAATTGATTATTGATTCCGTCAAACGACGCCGGATTTCCGCTACGCTACAATATTGATTATTGAGATAGAAGCTTGCTCTGTTGAAAGGCCTCCGTGTCATTCTGAGCGCAGCGAAGAATCTCGCTGTTTCCGTGCGATAAAGAGATTCTTCACTTCGCTGCGCTCCGTTCAGAATGACAATCAGCGTATGTTTTCAACAGAGCAAATTGACTATTGATTATTGAGATACGAGATGCGAGAGTAAGACGAAATGGCTCATGAGGGTCTTTGGGAACAACTTGACAAGCTGGACGGGCAGAAAACCGCTAAAAGAGCGAAGTGCCAATACCGAAGCTCTCCGGAGCGCCACGTT
>JAUXAH010000216.1 GCA_030614945.1 Phycisphaerae bacterium | reverse complement strand
TCAGCTGTTTTCTCATCCAGAAGTTCCATCGGCTGACCACAACAAACCAGCTCCCCGGCCCCGCCGTGAAGCACTTCCACGATATTACCGCACACCATACATTTATAGACTTGAAGTTTCTCAGCCATAATTTTCCCCTTTCGAAATTTGGCAGTTCTGATTTTTCATCCTTAATATAGCGTTAAAAAAAAACCTGCTCTAATTGGAGATTTTAAGCTCTTTATGTTTGGCCAGAATTTCATCAGCCAGCTTGTCCAGAGCTACAAAATCATCATCTTTAGGATGGCCCTTCGCTATCACCGGCGTAAGGATTTCTACTTTGAGATTTGAAATCAACCCTGTAAGCTGCTCGACCATTCTGCCGCCCCACCCATAGGAGCCGATAATCGAAGCAAATTTTGTTTTCGGCTTAAGTGCGTTTGCCAAGATTGCAGCGTATGCAACTTCCGGGTGTGCCCCCGCCAAGACCGTCGGAGAACCAAGCACAATCGTAGCTGCGTCGACAAGCGACATCGCCAGTTTACCAATGTCCGTCACCCCAAGATTGAACTGCTTGACCGTAATGCCTCTTTCAATCAAAGCATCTACAAAATGTTCAACCATTTTTCTTGTGCTATCGTGCATTGAAATATACGGCAGCACTACTTCGTTCTTGACCCGGTCGCCGACCCAATCTTTATAAGCATCGATAATAAACTCGGGCCTATCATAGATGGGGCCGTGACTTGGGGCAATCATATCTATTTGCAGTTCCTTTATTTTTTCCAGATTCTTCCGTATCGGCGTTCTGAAAGGCATCATTATCTCTGCGTAATATCTCTTAGCCGCCTCATAAACAACAGCTTCATCGTCCATAAACAGCCCGCTTGTTGCAAGGTGCGAGCCGAAAAAATCGCAGGGGAATAATATTTTATCTTCCTGCAAGTATGTGCCCAGCGTCTCAGGCCAGTGAACCCAGGGAATATATACGAACTGCAACGTTTTATCGCCCAGAGAAAGCGTCTGACCATCATCGATCGTGATGAATTTGTCCTCGCTAACGTTCAATAAGTCGATAAGCATACCCTTGCACTTCGGATTTGTTACTACCTTTGCATCAGGATAGAGCATTAATATATCCGGTATGCTGCCGGAGTGGTCCTGCTCGGCGTGGTGGGCAACAATATAATCTATGCTTTCAACTCCGACTGCGACAAGGTTGTCTATTAGCACATCAGCTTTCGTAGGATCAACTGTATCCAGCAGCGCCGTTTTCTCGCCGCCCTTTATCAGATAAGCATTGTAGCTTGTGCCGTCGGGCAGTGGAATCAGCTCGTCGAACAATCTCCTGTCCCAATCAACCGCCCCCACGGTGTAAACGTTCGGTTTCAGTTCTTTCATCCTTTGACATCCTTTACTGCCTGAAGCACTGCTTCATAATCCGGCTCATTGGTCAATTCGTTCACTATCTGTACATACCTCACAATTCCTTCCTCATCCACCACGAATATGGCTCGTGCAAGAAGTCGCAACTCCTTAATTAACACACCGAACGCATTGCCGAATGATGCATCACGATGGTCCGAAAGGGTCTGCACATTCTTTACGCCTGCAGTTCCACACCACCGCTTTTGAGCGAATGGAAGGTCCATACTGATAGTCAATATAACCACATCATCACCAAGGTTGCCTGCCTCCTCGTTGAATCGGCGAGTCATCGTATCGCACACGGGTGTATCCAGAGACGGCACAGATGAAATAATGCAGATCTTTCCGCGAAAGGAGCCAAATTTAACCGGCGATAAATCATTCGCGACTACTTCAAAATCCGGAGCCGAATCGCCAACCTCGACTTTGTTGCCCATTAAAGTCAATGGGCTACCCTTCATCGTTACTACAGCTTCTCTTGCCTGCATAACGTCACCTCATTATTGTCAATGCTTGTGTCCGCTATGATCGCGCTGGCTTTGGCTGCTCTTTCCGAAATATACGTCCTGGAACTTTGCCAATAGAGACCTGAGCTTTTCTACGTTCGCAAGGTCTGTCGTTTGCTTTGTCTTCATCGTATAAACCAGCATCTTATGCAGCAGGGTGAGTTTCTTCACATATTCATCATACTCCTGGCTGTCTGTCTTAAGCGCTGGCTTTACCCGCTGCGCCATAAAATAGTACGTTATTATATGGCTCGTATCGTCGGCGTGCTTTTCCTTGTTCTGAACCCAGCGAACAATCTGGTTAAAATTCGGGTTGTCCGTTTGTGAGAGATCTGCTATCAGCTTCATCGATTTTTCAATTGCAGTAATATTCTCTGCAATCATATCAAACCTGGCCGGGTCACCATAAATACCACAGGGTATTTGACAATGCGGATATACCATCGACGCAAAAACCACCACCACAATCAAAATCCCCAAAATCACAGTTTTTTTGCCAACTGAGCTTGTCATTTTTTCCCCTTTCTAAATAGATAATTTTTAATATTCTTCCAAATGATAAAACTCGGCGTCTTCAAGCCAAGTTTCCGGCTTGGATACAAATTCAATTATATTCTCCAATAAAAAATAATGTTTCTTTTCTTCCTCAGCCAATCGCAAGACAAGTTCTTTCTGATATTTTTCTTCGATCTCGCCAGCTTTTTCCAGGTAGAAATCCCGACTTTTTTTCTCGATATCCTGAGCCCTTTTGTAAAGCTCTGTTTGCTTAATGTCAAAAGCGAAATTTTCGTTAGACTCTTTGATTTTAACGAAGACATTCTTCGCATCAGTCAGGATTGTGGTATCAGCCATCTGTGGCTCTTCGGTTTTCATTCTCTCAATGGCGTTGTAGTGTTTGACCTCCTCATCAGCCAGCATAGTTAAAATGGTTTTTAGCCCTTTATTAGCTGTCTGCTGAGCTAACTGGCGATAATAATTCTCACCATCCTTTTCCATCTGCATTGCATATTCAAATATGTTCATCATTTTATATAAACCTTACATCAAAATTTTTACTAAACATACTGATTTGTCCTTCAATCATTCAAAAAGTGAGCTTAAAAATCAACGGCCATTTCTCTTGCTTGGTCGATAGCTTTCTGCTGCCTGGACTTTGCGACATCCGGGCCGCCCTGCAAGGTTGGCTCAACAACCAAAGAACGCATATCCTCAAAACCCATAAAACCAAATATTAGTTCTACATATTTCTTTTGTAGGTCAAACGCCTCAGCGTTGCTGTCAGCAAGGTATTCGCCACCACGGGCGTGTACAGCTAAAAGCGGTTTTCCAACAACAAGGCCCTCATAGCCTTTGTCTTCACTGAAACTGAACGTGTAGCCCGGTTGAACTAAAAGGTCAATATACTGTTTAAGACGATAGGGAATACTGAAATTCCACATCGGCACAGCCAGCACATATTTATCAGCAGATGTAAACTGCTCAATTACTTTCTCAACGTTCTTCCATACTTCGAGCTCTTCTTCCGAATGCGACCGGCCGTGCAAAATTGTATACTTGGCCTGGACTGCCAACCCATCAAAACTCGGAATCGATGCGTTAAACACATTCAAAGTTACAATTTTATCATCCGGATGCTTCTGTTTGTACGCTTCTATAAAGGCATCAGCAACGGTAATGCAATGGGAACGTTGACCTCTTGGAGAGGCCTGGATATATAAGAGCTTGCTCATTTTTGGTCTCCTTGTAAATAAGAAAGTTGTGGTTTTTAATAAAATCGCCCGAATACAACATCAGCGTTTCCACCAAGCAATTGTGCCTGCATAAGTACCAACAGACCGAACCGTCTCTTTAGTAGTTGACCGCTTCCAGTTCAAAGTGTGCCTGCGGATGTGCACAGGAGGGACACTCCTCGGGCGCTTCTGTGCCCTCGTGCACATAACCGCAGTTTCTGCAGACCCATCTGACTGGTTTTTCGCGCTTGAAAACAATCCCATTGGTTATATTTTTGGCTAAAGCGACATATCTGCCCTCGTGGCGTTTTTCAGCAACTGCTATATTCCTGAAGACCTCTGCGATTTCAGCAAAACCTTCTTTGTCTGCTGTCTCAGCAAAATCCGGGTACATCTCGGTATGTTCGTAATTCTCACCTGCTGCCGCCGCCTTCAAGTTCTCTAACGTGGTACCGATAACGCCGGCCGGAAAAGCTGCGGTAATTTCCACTTCGCCGCCTTCGAGAAACTTGAACTCGCGCTTGGCATGCTCTTTCTCCTGCTCTGCTGTTTCAGCAAATATAGCGGCTATCTGCTCGTAGCCTTCCTTTCTTGCCTGGCTGGCAAAATACGTATAACGGTTTCTCGCCTGAGATTCGCCCGCGAACGCAGCCAGCAGGTTCTTTTCAGTTTGTGTGCCTTTAAGATTCATTCGTAACCTCCTTTTATCTAAATGGCAACCCTTCTGC
>JAUXAH010000224.1 GCA_030614945.1 Phycisphaerae bacterium | reverse complement strand
TCTGTGAAAGTGAAACCAGTGAAACACAATACTGGCTTGAAGTAATTGTAAAGCTAAAATGGCTGTCCTGGGAAAAAGTGAAATGCGACTATGAAGAGTGTGGAGAATTGCTTGCTATTTTTACATCTATCGGAAAGAAGTAAACTAAGAGATTTGGCTGTACACTATTGTTATAACTTTAGTTCACTTCAGGCACT
This sequence comes from Phycisphaerae bacterium, assembly GCA_030614945.1. The sequence continues at coordinate 4,125 of JAUXAH010000224.1, read as the reverse complement.
TTAGGCATTTTAGCTCACTGAGATACGAGATATGGCAATAAGCATAGCTATAAGCGGAAAAGGCGGGTCAGGCAAGACGACGCTGGCCGCTATGATTATCAGGTCTCTGCTGGCCCAGGGGAGTAACGGGGCGGTACTTGCGGTGGATGCCGACCCTAATTCGTGCCTGGGCCTGACTTGTGGAGTTCGACCGGCCGCCACTATTGCGGAAATTCGGGAAGAAGTTCTTGAGAGGCCGGAAAGTCGCGCGGGTATGGACCGCGTGCGGTCATTCGAATACGGTATCCAGCAAGCAATCACCGAAGCTAAGGGATTCGATTTACTTACTATGGGCCGGCCGGAAGGTCCCGGCTGTTACTGTGCCGCAAATAACCTTCTGCGAAAGTTCATGGACAAGCTAAGCTCGCAGTATCAATATGTAATTATAGACAACGAGGCGGGAATGGAGCACCTGTCCCGCCGAACTACTAATAATGTCGATTTGCTGTACATCGTTGCGGAACCAACCGCTCTCGGGGTGGTTACCACCAAAAGGATTTTTGAGCTTGCTAAACAATTGCCAATATCCATAAAAGAAATCGGCGTTATATGGAACAATACAGTGCCGATTGAAAATCGAAAATTGGAAATTGGAAATTGTCAATTAGAGACCTTTGGCGGCGTACCTTATGATAAAGCTGTTTTTGACGCTTCAATGCAAGGCAAAACGGTCTTCGACCTTGAAGAAAATAGTCCGGCATTTTTGTCGGTGCGGAATATACTCGAACGTACACTAAACCTGAGGAGTTTTTAGTTTTGAGTTCTTAGTTTTTAGTTAACTCAAAACCCAACACTAAAAACTTAAAACTATTTTTGGAGGATTTCAGATGGCAGTTCCTGAGGTAGCAGAAAGTTTTACCGGCGAGGTTTCCCGGGTTACGATTGGCGCAACCAAAGACAGCGGGGGCACTCGCACCTCAACGGTAACGGTGGGAGGAGCACGCAATGTCGTCTATGGCGGCTCTATGGAGGAGACGAGCGAAAAACCGGTTATTGCTATGGACGTTCTCGACAGCAGGCCGGAAGATTGGCCCGATGCCCTCGCTGAGGCTTATAAAGATGTCTTCGACAGCCCGGGCGACTGGGCCAAAAAGTGCGTGGAGGAATTCGGGGCAGAGTTAATCTGTCTGAAGTTCGAGGGCATCCACCCCGACAAGAAAGATTTAGATGCCTCTCATGCCGTCAAGGTTACCGAAGAGGCGGCCAAAGCGGTCGGCGTCCCTCTTGTGCTGTGGGGCTGCGGAAACGACGAAAAAGATAATCAGGTTATGCCGAAAGTAAGTGAGGCGGCCAAGGGAGAAAACTGTCTCATCGGCACGGTCACAGAAGATAATTACAAATCCCTAACTGCAATCGCTCTGGCAGACGGCCATCATCTTATCACCCACGCTCCTTTGGACATCAACATTGCCAAACAGGTTAATATCTTAGTTTCTGATATGGGCTTTCCGCTGAACAAGATAGTAACGTTTCAGGCAACAGGAGCGTTAGGATATGGGATTGAGTATGCCTATTCGATTCAAGAGCGGCAGCGTTTGGCTGCGCTTGGCGGCGATAAAATGATGGCGATGCCTGCCATCTGTGACGTAGGTTATGAGTCGTGGCGAGTCAAAGAGGCCAAGCTTGTGGATGCCCCCGGCTGGGGAGCTGCCGGCGACCGAGGGCCGATGTGGGAAGCTACTACGGCCATCTGTCTGCTTCAGGCCGGGGTCGATATAATTCGGATGCGGCACCCGCGGGCCGCCGCAACGGTTAAGAATTTCATCGAACAAATTTGGAAAAAGGATTAAACGCAGAGAACGCGGAGACCGCGGAGAAGAAAACAGAATAAAAGAAAATGGATTCCTGTGCGTCATCCGGTCCGGCAAAATGCCGGACGTCGACGAACTCGGTGGCGAAAGAATTCAAGGAGACAGTTATGATACTAATTGCAGAACGAATTAACGGAATGTTCACAGATGTTAAAAAGGCCATCGCAGAGAAAGATAAGCAGGTCATTGGCGAGCTGGCCAAAAAACAAACCGAAGCGGGCGCCACATATCTGGATGTGAATGTAGGCACAGCCGCGGCAGACCAGGAAGGGACTATGCAGTGGCTGGTTGAAAGCATCCAGGAAACCTGCACAACACCCTTATGCCTGGATTCGCAAAAACCCGGCGTTATCGCCGCAGGACTAAAGGTTATCAATGCTGAGAATGGAGTTATGCTGAACTCGACGCCGTTGAATAGGAAAACCGACGAAGAAATATTAGACAAATACATAGAAATGGCAGAGCAGGCAGGACCAAAAGCAAGTATTGTCGCCCTTACTATGGACAAAAACGGCGTACCTCAGGATGTTGATACCCGCGTGGCGATAGCCGCAGAGATTGTATCAAAGGCGATAGAAAAAGGATTTGACAGCCGGCGGCTGTTCATTGATACCATTGTTCTGCCGGTCAAAGTGCCAAACGCACAGGTCCAGCCCGGCAATATCCTGGCCGCGATGGACCAGATAAGATATCTTGCAGACCCGGCTCCGCATATGACAGTAGGGCTGTCAAATATTTCTCAAGGAGCAACGGAAAGGAGCCTGATAAATCGCGCATTCCTCGCTATGGCCATTTCACACGGCTTAGATTCAGCAATTGTCGATGTGCTCGACGAAAAGCTGATGAATGTAGTGGCTGCGGCTGAGATGCTGATGAACAAACAGATATATTCGGACAGCTTCTTAAAGGTGTACGCCACCGTGAATAAACCGTGAACCCCGCCCCTCGGCCCGCCCCTCGGAGAGGGGCTGGCCTCGGAGGGGCTGGCCTCGGAGGGGCTGGCCCAAGCCCATCCAGGATGGGCTGGGCTGGGTGAAGTCGGGAGATACGCAATATGAGATGCGAGATTGAGCCCCGTCAAAAGAATTAAACGCAGAGAACGCCGAGAACGCAGAGAAAAAACTAAAATTAAAAAAAACTCGGCGGTAAAAAATGCGGCAATCGGGGTTAGAAACTCAATGAAAAACGGAGTAATGAAATGACACAAAAAGCGAAAATTTCTAACGGGGTGAAGCTTGACGCAACAAAAATGAAGGATTGGCAGATTGCAGAAGCTGCCGAGGAGAGTATGAAACCAGTCAGCCAACTGGCCAATGAGATGGGCCTGGAGGCCGGTGAGCTGATTCCTATGGGGCGGAAGCTGGCCAAAGTGGACTATCAAAAAGCCCTTGCCCGGCTGAAGGACGTTCCAACAGCAAAGTACATTGATGTTACCGCCATCACGCCGACGCCGTTGGGCGAAGGCAAAACAACCACTGCCATCGGCCTGATTGAAGGTCTGGGCAAGCTTGGCAAACGCGTTGTCGGGGCAATCCGCCAGCCCAGTGGCGGCCCCACTTTCAATATCAAGGGTTCTGCCGCCGGCGGCGGCTTAGCCCAGTGTATCCCGCTGACGCCCTTTTCCATCCGGCTTACAGGCGATATTGACTGTATCACAAACGCGCACAATCTGGCTATGGTGGCCCTTACATCGCGTATGCAGCACGAAAGAAACTATGACGACGCCCGGCTTCGAAAAAGCAACCTGAAGCGAATAGACATTGACCCGGAAAGAGTGCAAATGAAGTGGGCGATGGATTTTTGCGCTCAGGCGCTGCGTGACATCAGGATTGGACGAGGCGGAAAAATGGACGGCTACGAGATGGACTCGGGCTTCCAAATTACCGTCTCAAGCGAAATTATGGCGATACTCGCAGTTGCCAAGGACTTAAAAGACCTGCGAGAGCGTATGGCCAAAATCGTTGTGGCCTACGATAGAGAAGGCAATGAAGTTACCGCCGCCGACCTCGAAGTCGACGGCGCTATGACCGCCTGGATGGCTGATGCAATTAACCCGAATTTGCTGCAAACCATCGAAGGCCAGCCCGTATTTGTGCACGCGGGCCCCTTTGCGAATATCGCTATCGGCCAAAGCTCCATCATCGCTGATATGATCGGGACAAAATTAGGTGATTACCACGTTACTGAAAGCGGGTTCGGGGCCGACATTGGTTTCGAGAAATTCTGGAATATAAAGTGCCGTATGTCCGGCTTAACTCCGAACGCCATTGTTGTC
>JAUXAH010000282.1 GCA_030614945.1 Phycisphaerae bacterium | reverse complement strand
AGCCGGCGCTGTGCCCTGGCAGAAATACCCAGTGCAGCTCAACAATCAATAACTTGATTTTACAAGGACACAAAAGATGAAAAAGAAAAAATATATTGCAAACACTGTGTTGTTTGCAGTTATGGTTCTGTCGGCTGTTTCTGCGACGGGGGCGCAGAGCGTTCTGGTCGAGGCCGAGGGCTTTGCGAAGCTCGGCGGCTGGGCTATCGACCAGCAGTTTATGGACCAGATGGGTTCGCCGTTCGTTCTCGCGCACGGTCTGGGCGAGCCGGTCAAGGACGCTACAACGGTGGTTGAGCTTCCGGTGACGGGCAAGTATCGCGTGTGGGTGCGGACGCGGGACTGGGCGGCTCCGTGGAAGGCGCCGGGGGCACCGGGCAAGTTCCAATTACTCATAGACGGTGTGCCGCTCCAAACCATCTTCGGGACCGAGGGGGCCCAGTGGCACTGGCAGGATGGGGGGACGGTAAGGATTGCAAGCAAACAGGTTACTATTGCTCTGCACGATTTGACCGGTTTTGAGGGTCGATGTGACGCGATTGTCTTCACGTCCGATGCCGACTTTATCCCGCCAAACAAGGGCAAAGAGATGGCGGTCTTTCGGCGAAAGGCCTTGGATTTACCCGCAAGGCCGGAAGATGCCGGGAAGTTCGATTTAGTTGTAGTCGGTGGCGGCATCGCCGGAACCTGTACAGCCATCTCCGCAGCCCGGCTGGGTGTACAAGTAGCGCTTATTCAGGACCGCCTGGTACTGGGAGGCAATAATAGTTCGGAAGTGCGTGTTTGGCTGGGGGGCGATATGAATTTAGAACCCTACCCGCATATCGGCGATGTAGTTCGAGAATTAGAGCCGGCAAAGCGGGCTCACTATGGCCCGGAAAACATTGCGGAACTCTATGAGGACCAAAAACGAATTGCTCTGGTTCGTTCTGAGAAGAATATTAACTTGTTCTTACAGTATCGAGGGAACGAAGTGACCAGACAAGGAGATACTATCACTGCAGTAATCGCACAACATATTGTAAGCGGCCGAAAACTGCGTTTTATCGGGAAGTACTTTGCTGATTGTACCGGCGATGGCTGTATCGGCTACCTGGCCGGTGCAAATTACGATATTACCTTAAAAGGCCACCTGGGTCGGTCGAATCTCTGGAATGTCATCGATACCAAAAAGCCCGCACCATTTCCACGATGCCCGTGGGCGCTGGACCTTAGCAACAAGCCCTTCCCTGGAAGAGCCGGCCAGGGCGGTATCAAAAAATTAGGTGGTTGGTATTGGGAAAGTGGCTTCGACCACGACCCCATTGAAAAAAGTGAATACATCCGAGACTGGAACCTCAGAGCTATGTACGGTGCCTGGGATTGTCTCAAGAATGTCGACAAGATCTATCCTAACCACAAACTCACCTGGGCAGCATATATCGCTGGCAAACGTGAGTCTCGCCGCTTGTTGGGAGATATTATCCTACAAAAACAGGACCTCCTCGCTAACAAAAAATACCCCGATGGCTTGGTTCCCGCGACCTGGAAAATCGACCTGCATTTGCCTGATAAGCGCTACGAAAAGGGCTTCGAAGGTGATGCATTTATCTCACAAGCACACTATACCAGTTATCAGAAACCATATTGGGTCCCCTACAGATGCCTCTATTCCCGTAACGTGCCAAACCTTTTTATGGGTGGAAGAGATATTAGCGTTACACACGAGGCATTGGGCGCGGTGCGTGTTATGAGGACCTGCGGTATGATGGGCGAGGTCGTCGGGATGGCCGCATCACTGTGCAAAAAGTATGACATCAACCCGCGGGGCGTCTATCAGTACCACCTCGCCGAGCTCAAGGAACTAATGAAGCGCGGCGTCGGCAAAGTCAGCACAGCGGATGATAAATCCTTTAAGCAAGCCGAAGAAAACGGGCGCCTTGCCAATGAAGGATTTGCTCGCTGTCGAAATTTCGTCAAAGGCTGGCTGAAATACGCCGACCCCACGACCGGTCTAATTCCCAGAAATCTCAGCAGGAACAAGGACATCTGGAACGCTAAGGACAGTGCCGCAGACAACTACCCCTTTATGGTGCTCACCGCGGCTATTACAGACCGTTCCCTTTTCAAGGGACGTATGCTCGATATGCTTCGCACTGAAACCGAACTCACCAGCCGCATTGGGAACCTGCCGGATACGTACTCCTTTTCCAAAGGGAATTTCCAGGACGCCAAGCCGGATATAGGCCGTATCATCTTCGGGTCATCGGAATATATCAAAGACGGCCTGCTGCCGCTTACGGAATGGCTGGGGCCAAGCCCCTGGTGCGAGCGGATGCTCGGGATTCTTGACGATATATGGAAGCACACCCCCATCGAAACGAAGCACGGCAAAATCCCGTCCACCAACCAGGAAATCAACGGTGAAATGCTTCAGACGCTCTCAAGAGTATATTGGATGACCGGTGAGAAAAAGTATCTCGATTGGGCTGTCCGCCTCGGCGACTATTATCTGTTGGGCGAACACCATCCCACCAAAAACACAAACCGACTCTCGCTCGATGACCACGGCTGCGAGATAATCTCCGGCCTGTGCGAGTTGTACGCGACGGTTCACTTTGCGATGCCCGAAAAAAGACGCGCCTATGAAAAACCCATCCACGAGATGCTCGACCGTATTCTGGAAATCGGCCGAGATGAGCATGGGCTATTCTATAACCGAATTAACCCGCAGACCGGCGAGCACGCCGGCGACCTGACCGACAATTGGGGCTACGACCTGAACGGCTTCTACACCGTTTATCTAATCGACAAAACCGAGGCCTACCGCCAGGCCGTCCGATATGCCCTCGGCAACCTGCACGAACACTATAGTGACTACAAATGGGAAGGAGGTGGCGCCGACGGCTACGCCGATTCTATCGAAGGCGCCATCAATCTCTACAACCGCGAACCAATACGCTCGGTAGAAGACTGGCTGGACTATTCAACAAAGCTGATGTGGAAAATTCAAAAACCAGATGGCGTAATCGAAGGCTGGCACGGGGACGGTAACTTTGCCAGAACCACGATAATGTATTGCCTGTGGAAAACGAAGGGCCTGACTATCAGGCCCTGGCGGGAGGATGTTATCTTCGGGGCGGTGCAGGAAGGTAATGTTCTCAAAATAAGTATGCGCGCCGACAAACAGTGGAAAGGCAAAATCCTATTTGACAGGCCACGTCACAAAATGAATATGAAGATGCCTCTCGATTGGCCGCGCATCAACCAGTTCCCGGAATGGTTTACCGCTAAGGGCGAAAAACACTATACGGTCCACGACCTGGCATCCAATTTAAAGGCAACGTATACGGGCAAGCAGTTGAACGAAGGCATCACGCTGCATCTACAG
>JAUXAH010000101.1 GCA_030614945.1 Phycisphaerae bacterium | reverse complement strand
TCAAGCACCGTCCCCGATAGATGTCATATTTTGCCACCCTTTTGGATCCTTTAGATAATCCATCACGGGTTGAATCTCTTTTGAAGATATAAATCCGCCCTCACTCCCTACCTTTATACAGGTTTCCATATCTGTCATAGAGTATAGACTTACACTTGTTTCTTTAAGACTTTCCCTTCCCCCTTGCTGACGGTCGAATATGACAAGGCAATTTTTAACCTTGCATCTTGCCTTTCTAATTCCTTCTATGAAATTCAGTTTGCTCTTTCCATCAGTTATCAAATCTTCATACAACAAGACTATCTTCCCTTTCTCCAATTTCCCTTCTATCTGTTCGGTCCGACCGTATCCTTTCGGCTTCTTTCTCACATACACAAATGGTTTGTGTAGTCTATCAGCCAGCCATGCAGCATAAGGAATACCCGCAGTCTCACCGCCTGCTATATAGTCTGCGTCGAGTTTCTCATCCTCATAAAGGAGGGATGCGAAATCTGTAATAATATCCCTCGCATAAGGATAGGAGATCAAAACCCTGCAGTCTGTATAGATTGGGCTCATATCGCCAGATGCCAATTTAAAAGGTTTATCCACCGATATTACCACCGCTTTAGTCTTCCAGAGCAGAGTTGATACAATCTTCTTCATCTCTTCTCTCATCTCTCTCCCCAACGGTAAAATATCAACTTTTTATGCTCCTTACATTATAGACATTCACTGGTTCCGCCTTTCCTCTCACTCTTACCGAAACAGGAGGGTCAAACTCAAAATGGTCTTTTACCTCATTATATACCATGTCGGATATGATTATTTCGCCACCTCGTGCAAATTCCTGCAACCTCGATGCGAGGTTTACAGAATCGCCTATCACCGTATAGTCGAGTCTCTCCTTGGAGCCGATATTTCCTACCACCACTTCACCTACATTTATTCCTATCCCAACCATAATCGGTTCCTTCCTTCTACGAATCCTCTCTACATTAGCCTTTATCAAACCTTCCTGAATTTCAATAGCTGCCTTCACCGCACGGCTCACATCATCTCTGTGGACTATCGGGGCGCCAAACACAGCCATAATGCAGTCTCCAATGAATTTGTCTATCGTCCCTTCATATTTGAATATGACAGTGGTCATCTCGGCAAGGGTCTCATTCAGCATTCCCACAACCTCTTCAGGAGGTAGCCTTTCTGAAAGGGGTGTAAATCCTCGAATATCTGCAAACAGAACCGTCACCCTTTTCCTCTCACCCTTCAGAGCGAGGATGTACTTATCAGGGTCTTTAAATATCTCATCTGCAACTTGATGCGAGACATATCTTCTGAATGCATCCTTTATAAGTTCCTTCTCCTTCAGACTCTTTGCCATACGATTGAAGGCGTATGTTAGATCGCCTATCTCATCTTTTGATCTCGGTCTAATTCTCTGGTCGAAATTGCCCTTCGCTATCTCTAAAACGCCACCCACCAGCGATTTTATCGGTGTGGTCAGATAACTGGAGAGGGAGAATGCCCCGACAATCCCTATCACAAGCCCTGCTAAGGTTATTAAAACAATGATTATCTGAATCCTTTTTATAGTGCTCCTCAATCCTTCTAAATTCAATCCAACATGCACTTCGCCGATTTTTTTCCTACCAGCAAGAACTATAGGGGCGGTCACTCTGTATATACCGCTGAATTCTGTAAGTCTTCCACCATACTTCTTTGTCATCAGATTGATATCATTATGGGCACGAATGATCTTTTCTTCATCGAGCACGAATGTGTAAACTACCCCCTCGTTCTCCATCGCCCCGGTGCATAGTCTTACGAGATAGAGGTCATCATTTGTTGCGAGCGGGTCTTCTGAATTGAGTGCGATATTTCTTGCTAACATCTCACCCCTCAGTTTTATCTCATTCAAGAGGGATTTCTCCACCTGATTAAGAATTACAAGGCTGGTGGATCCCATCAACAGCAGAATAAGAGAGAATATGAGAAAACTGAATTTTATCTTTATACTCAATCGCATCTATACCCCCTTGTGATCAGGTCTTCACATTTGATTTTGCTCACATCCGAAGACCAGGATTTAAGTTTTTCAATTATACATTAAATAAATTTCTTGTCAAGAATTTAAAAGCAGGTTTCTGAAAAAATCTTTTTCCCCAATTGTCATTGCGAACGAAAATTGTAGGGCAAGGCTTTAGAGGGGCTGTCCAGCAATCTCATTACTATTTTGGGTTTTTAGTGCCAGGCATTCAAAGTTCACAAAATAAAAAGACATTTTGTTGCGCAAGGCTTTTGAGCAAGTTTCAAACTTTCAATCTTTCAAGGCTGACCCCAAAGACCAAAGATTATGAATTATTCAATATATCTTAATACTTTTATTAATTCTCCTTCTTTTATCTTTTCAAGAAAAGAATGTTCACCAATGATTTTCCCAAAAATATTAACAGGACTATAAGCTCTTGGTTTTTCATCTGTACTTACGGGAGTTTGACCAAAAAAGATGCAAAAAGCATTTCCATTTGGCCAATACGCAAGTGTCCCAGTTTCAACAATTTCTTTAGCATCTGTCTCTAAATCAATGTCACATGGAATTTCGAAATAAATTTCCTTTCCCCAAATGTGAGCTTTACCTTCAAACGGTAAAGATTCATAAATAATTTTTGCTGTTTTCGAATTATTTAATTCAGCAAATATTGATATTGTACTGCTTTGTATCTTGATTTTCTTCATTTAATTAGTTGAAAAAATAGGGACTGCCCCCATTTTTTAGGAGCAAATTATGATAAATATACCAATCTTGTCAAGTTCGAAAATCTATTAAAGAAGGGGGATGATAGAGGAATAAAAAACAGTAAAAATAATTTTCTCGCTTTCGTGCGAAAGAGAGAAAGATTGATACAGGTATAAAATCAATAAAAATATGCGCTGTCCCCATTTTTTTCTTCCGAAAATCTGAAAGGCTGACCCCATAAGTCTGAATGCTTTGTGCGTCACGGTTGTTTCAGAAACTCCAGAACTTTTCTATTCACCATCTCCGCCTGCACAATTGTTAAGTCGTGACCTGCATTGGGAATGATCTCGGCTTTTATATGGGGTGCTACCTTTTTAAGGCGTTGTATGGCTTTCTGAGCGGGATAGAGCTTTTCGTTTTCGCCGACTAAAAAGAGCGTGGGCACTTTGATGCTTTCTAATTCCTTATCCTCCAAAACCGTCGGATGGACTGGCATTTTAAATTTAAAGCATCTTAAACCCATAAACGCATCATCAATCATATCATCTACCAGTATCCGGCTAGCTTCATCTTTTTTTTGTGCTAAATCATCGAACATCCAGTATGTAATACTTCTGAGAAAGTATCGGTGAGGTATGATTGTAAGAATTGCACGCCACGCCCACTCTCCTGGAAGGGGCAATATTGTAGCAGCCGGCGCCAATAACACAATCTTATCGAGTCGGTTTGGAAAACGGAGTGCGTATTGGCTCGTCAGCCAGCCTCCATAGGATAGTCCCATAAGATTGATATTGTCTCCAAACTCAAGAGCGCTAAACAACTCATCAAGCCAGTTCACCAGGTCATCAGGGTTCTTGAATGCTTGCGTATATACACTTCGCCCAAAGTCATAAATGTTGTCCATCGCGTAAACTCTGTAACTCTTGGAGAAAACTTGTATATTTGGTATCCACAATAGCGATGTGCCACCTGCTGAAGGCAGCAGCACCAGCGGCGGCGCATCGACTGGTCCACTAATCCGTACAAATGTTTGACCGAAGGACGTTTCTACCATCCTGGTTTCCGAAACGACTGGCCAATCCTTCGCCCTCATATCATAATGCTTCAGATACTGCTCTTTTGCTTTCGCCGATCGAAATGGGTGATAAGACGTCATTTCCATACTTTCTGGTCCCGAGAATAGCCATACGCCGACCCCAATAATAATAGCTACTATCAGGACCGTAATCGTTCCACATCCAATGAGAAAAAACTTCAGGATCGGCTTTTTCTTTGACTGATCATTGTTCATGCATTCTACCCCTTCAGTGCATCTAACGATCTGGGTTTCAGGTGCCAAAGGTTAGGACGCACCTAACTTTCAGATTTATGAGGAAGTGCGAGAGTGCTCTGAACGTTCAAATTCGCACAGAGCCCTTCGGTCGTCTGCAAACCCTGGTTAGGCTGCACGGTTATACATATACTTTGTAACCTCCTACGATCAAAGAAATCCCAAACTACATAATGTCTACGCCATCTGGGGTTTTTGATACCCGTTTCCATAGGTTCTACTTGACTATCGGAATCTCCAAAAAGCTCGGATGTTCAGTATCGTGGTATAGCGTGATGTGAGCGGTGCGGGCGTCCTTGGCGGTTTCCTCAGCTACCACACCTCCGCTGTTGTAGTTCTTCTGCCAATAGATCGAATTGGGACACTTGAGCACAAGCCGCAACCGGCTTCCTTTAGCGATCCGCCGCGAAAAAAAGTAAAAGCCGTTGAACTCATAGCGATTAATCTCGCCCGCCTTCAGCAACTTCTCTTGCCGCAGGGACTCGCGATAACGGGCGCGCAGCATATCTCCAGTCAAGTATATGCAAGTACCGTCGGACATAATTTCGTACACGGATGCTTCAAAGTCTGTGTCCGGCACATCCATTTCTATCCAGGCCTCAAATTTCAAATAGCCAGTGATCTCAGTGTCATCTTCGAAAGGTTGACTATGATACACCAGGCCGTTTCCAAAAAGGTTCAGGGTATATCGCTGATCGGTGAGGTAGTTCTTGATTTCCTCGCGCTCGAGCTCAGCCGGACGAATGTCGAGCGGACCATAGACGTATCGGTCTACTGGCGACCGACCTGGTTTTTCTTCGCTCAACATCCCGGAATGAAAAACGTCATTGGCATAGCCATCCGATTTCAGATAAAACGTCCGCTTAGCAGTGGCTATCGTTTCCAGATTGTCGGCATATTTCCACTCTTCCGCACCAACCACGTAGTACGCGATCCGCTTCTTAAGAAAGTCCGGCTTCTTTCCATCCCTCAGGGTCCAGTTGTACCATTCTTTGTGGAGCTCGTTCAGATCAAGTATGCTGGCGTCGCCAAATTTGAGACCCCCAACTTCCTTTTTGGGTGTACGCGTTCCGGCGTGGTTCCAAGGGCCGATAATCAGATAGTGTCGGTCGCGCGCCTCTGGGGAAGCGCTCTGCATATGTCGCTTATAAAACTCCATTGCACCCGGCTGGTCGCCGTCATAGTGACCGGTGATGGTAAGAATGGGTACACTCATACTCGCGAATTCTTCATCGGTTGGATTCATTGCATCCCAGTAGGCATCCTGTTTAGGATGTGAGACCCAGGTCTGAAACTTGGTCGAAAGGTTACCTACTATCTTGTCCAGATCCTTGAACGGCAGATGGTTTTGATATAGTTCGCGGTATTTCTGAATCCAGAACGACGATTCCCCAAATAAATTGCGGTTAGGTGTAACGCCACTGGTGAGTGTCTGCCACTGTATTTCGTACGGATAGGCGATGTTTTTCCAAAATGGAAAATCTACACCTGCAAAGGCAGCGGCCGCGGGCACGATGGTCTTGAGGTGCGGTGGAAATTCCTTTAGCGTAGCCCATTGGTTGTATCCGGCATACGAACCGCCCCACATGGATACTTTGCCATTGGACCAAGGTTGCTGAGCCAACCACTCGACCACGTCATAACCATCCTTGGCTTCTTGTATGAAAGGATTGAAATTTCCTTCTGAACTGCCACGCCCTCGCGCATCCACTAACACGAATACGTATTCATTCTGCGAGAAATAGTACGCGCGGTCATGATAACTGTCGCTGATGTAAGGAGTCAGGGTGAAGATGACTGGTAGCGGAGCACCCATCTTATTGGGTTTATATACCGTTGCGTTAAGCTTAACACCATCACGCATGGGGATCTTTACACCCCAAATCAAATCGATGCCCTTGTCCGCAGTTGATTTTTCTCCAGTGGCAAATTGCGCTTTCAGCGGTAGAGAAAAAGAAAGCGGAAACACGAGCAAAATGCCTAATATAATAGTTTTTCTCGGGAACGAAGCGATATTTCTCGACATTGAGTCCTCCTTATTTGTTAATAACTCGCGAAAATACTCAGGCAACAGCAGCCTAACATAAGTTTATCTGTACTAATAAAATTACAATCACGGCTATTTTTAACTATATAAACCTCTTTTTTTATTTTTTTGTTCACTTATTCACTTTATTTATAAGCATTTAGATAAAAGACCTAGTAAATTCACACAATTTTTATACGGCTCCAATATGGCGTATAAAAGGAAAATTAGAGTCATGTCGTCAAGCCCCGTCCCCAATAGAATAGAGTTTTACATTATTTTGTCCTCAATCCTTGGTGCTCTCTAATTATCTGTAGTTCCTTCTCTCCCTTTTCTGCAAGTTCGTTTATGTAAACCCAATAATCTTTAAATTTCATCCCTTCTGTTTCTTTAGCTATCTCCTCTTTTATTTCCCATACTTCCTCAAGCCAATTTTTTGGTTTTTTACTCATAATATATCACTTCCTCCGGTGTAGCCACCTCAAATTTTACTTCATACCTTTGAGACAGGGCTACAACTTTTACCTGACGAAAAGTGTTCTTGTTCGCAAGGTGCTTATAATTCCAAGTGATAAGATAATCAATCTGAGGAGATAGAATTGCAAGTGCCAAATGAAAAGCATCATCTTTTTTATTAGCAGG
>JAUXAH010000613.1 GCA_030614945.1 Phycisphaerae bacterium | reverse complement strand
GGTTAGCCTTGATGGTAACTATCCCGATTGGCAAAAGCTAATCCCTACCGAGTTTAATATCTTTGCTCACTTTGACACAGTAGAGGCAATCAAGGCGGTCAACTCACTTAAGGTAGTAGCCGACAGTAAAGCCTACCCGATAGACCTAACCATTGGTGATGGTAAGCTGGTTATGGCTAACCCCGACAATATCGGTCAAGCCGAGCTAGTAGCCGACACCATTGGTGAGGGTAATGTAAGGCTAGACGGTCAATACCTTGCCGAAGCTCTTAAGGCTTGTGGTGGTATGGTGGAGCTTAAGCTCACCAATACCTACTCGCCAATGCTCTTTAGTGCTAATGGTTATCAATTGGTAGTAATGCCAATGCTAACTGACGAGGCTAATAAGCAAGCCACAAGAGACGCAAAGGCAAAGGCAAAAGCCGAGAAAGCCGAGCCTAAAGCCGAGCCTAAAGCCGAGCCTGTAGCACCTGTAGCCGAGACTAAACAGCCTGTAGCCTAGACGGAGCTATACGCATAAGGGTATAACAGCCAAACTGCTACTAGCCGTCTAGGTAGTAACCAATGAACGCTTGAACTCACAAAACGAACAGCCACGCAAAAAAGCGGGGGATGACCCCGCTTTTTTGCTTTTTTCAGGGGATTACTCTCCCCAGCGTGGGAGTGTAATCCCCTCTTTTGTGGCTGGAAAGGGGGTAGTATGTCTGAGAAAGTGCTAGCCGAGCTAGCCGAGTGGATAGACCCTAGAGTGATAGCGGAAGCTATACTCCAAGAGCTGGAGAGCCAAGAGGTAGAGCAAACTGTCGCCAATGGGCAGAAGGTATGGCTTGATTTTCTGGAGAGTGAGCTTCCTGAAGGGCTACGCTCTAGCATAAAGGCTATCTTCTCAAAGTAAGAAACCGAATAACCTAGCAGGACAAGTGGGAAGGGGGTCGGGAGTCCCTAGATAACCGACCCCCTCTTTTTGCCAAAAACACACGGAAAGGAGAGAAATGGAAATAGTTTACCCATGTAAAAACACCAGAAAGTGTTACTGGCTTTGTAGGGAGTGTCTTCAAGGGCACAGCCACCGATGCTCGCCAAAGTGCCCTGATTACCTCTCCATAGCCAGGGTAAAGAAACAGAGCAAATAGCCAGGGGAGAGAGGCGAGGCCTCTCTTTGAAGGGGTAACTATGCCCAAAAATACACAGAAAGGAGGCACAATGCTAGATTGGGATAGCTATGTAAAGTTAGCCGACAAGTTTAAGTATAAGGCAAGGCGTGAGGACAGGGAGGACTTGAGGCAGACCATTATACTTGTGTTAGCCACAGTAGAATTGAAGTATAACGGTAATGGCAGGACACTATCC
>JAUXAH010000110.1 GCA_030614945.1 Phycisphaerae bacterium | reverse complement strand
GAATCATCGAGCTCCGCGAGAGCGGATTGACTTGTATTGCCGTAGCCGAGAAGCTAGACATAGCGTACCATACCGTTCAGAATTGTATGCTCCGACTTGGATTACAGGGTAAATTTCGCGGCAATCGCCGGGACGATAAGTACATCGTCAAACGGCCAAAGAAACACAAGCCAGTCGGCCCTTCACCTTTCAGCATCCTGGTAGAAGGTAATTTCGATTTTATCAATATTCGCTTGCTGCCCACATCGAAAGCTCAGGCCGAGCAGTTGATTGCATTGCTTGAGAAGCAGCACGGTGAAGTGATTTACGAAAATGGATTGAATTTATCTAAAAATGCTTGACTTAGTGTAAGGAAAGTTGCTAAAATGCAATATGGATTGGGCAGCCTATCAAACAGATTATTTATACCCACGCGTCGCGATTCTCTACTGCCCAGTCCAGGTCCGACGTGTTGGGTGTTTTTTATGGGAGAAATAACTTATGAAATTATCTGGAATACCTACAAACTACAAATCAAGACGATATCGTTCTAGAATAGAGGCGCGATGGGCAAAAATGTTCGATTTGCTAGATTGGCAATATGAATATGAACCATACGATCTAAACGGATGGATACCAGATTTCATCTTGCTGGGTGCATCTGAAATTCTGGTAGAAGTAAAATTTCATACTATTTTATCCGAGTTTGATATAAATAAATGCCTTGAAGCTATGTGCGGCACGGAAAAAGAAAATAAAGAAATATTATTGTTGGGATGCATTATTCCAATTGATGAAGATTTCTATGATGGAGTGCCATGTGTCGGATGGTTGGATGAGGTAATCGAAGATGGTGTTACGGGTTGTATCGTTAAATCTGGTTTCAGATCTGGTATCGCATTGGCTCCATTCAATCATTATAACAATAAATGGGGATTTATCCATAGTTGCAATTCCTATGCAGACAGAATGACTGGGCTATATGATGGCACTCACTATTTAGATTTTCCTAGACGTGATGAAATTTATGAATTGTGGCAAGAGGCCGGTAATCAGGTGCAATGGAAAAAAAATGATTGACGATGGATTTGAAGACGATATTCCCTGGGGGCTTGATAAAACCGAGATAGAAGCCAAAATACCCGGTGGCGTGAGGTGGAGCAGCGACGGTGAGGGCCAGGTGCGCTGCCCGTTCCATGATGATAAAAACCCATCATGCAGCATCAATATCAACAAAGAAGTTTTCCACTGTCACGCATGTGGGCAAAAAGGAAAGCTTTCGAAGCTCCTCGAACGCTGTGGCTATCCTTCACGGGACAGCGGGAATCAGCAACGGGAGGAGTACGATTATCAAGATGCGGCGGGAGCGCTGCTTTACCAAGCGGTGAGATATTACAAAGACGGGGAAAAGAAATTCTCTTGTCAAAAACCAAACGGCTCGGGTGGATGGATTAAAAATATTAAAGGTGTATCGATAGTTCCTTACAATCTGCCAGCAGTGCAGAAAGCAATCCGCGAGGGCGAAAATATCTTCATAGTAGAAGGTGAGAAGGACGCGGACCGACTCGGCAGAATGGGATACGTGGCTACCTGCAATCACGGCGGCGCCGAGAAATGGCGAAAGGCTCATGCCGATCGGCTTGTCGGCGCGAAGGTTGTCATTTCCGGCGACTACGACGAACCCGGACAACGGCACGTCGAGCAGGTCCGCGCTTCGCTTCAGGGGGTCGCCGAGAGCGTGAAGATTCTGGACTTGGGATATCCGATAGCGGAAAAGCATGGGCAGGATATAAGCAATTGGCTTGATGGGCACGGTCAAGATGAATTCAAAGAACTAATAGAAAAAGAACAAGAATTAAAAAAAAGTAAAACCATTCCAATAATAGAATCGGAAAAACCCGTCAAAGATTATGGTCATGCATCAGTTTTATCTGAATATTTTATCGATCGTTTTCGATGGGCGCCATATAGAGGAAAATGGAGAGAATGGGTTGATACAGTCTGGGAATTTGTTGAAGAAAATCGTGTGGCGAAGATAGCAAGCGATACGCTACGAGCTATATACGCAACTCAGCTTATAAGCTCAGGAGATAAAGACGATATCAATTCCTTAATCAAGCTTATTAGAGAAACCTGTATCTATGCGCGGATTATGGGAGCCCTATCTTTCTTGAAAGGCTGGGACGGGATCCTGACCCGGACGGAAGAATGGGATCGGGAGCCATGGCTGTTGAACGTGCAAAACGGCGTTGTAAATCTGAAATCGATGAAGCTCGAGGAGCATTCCCCGAAACGTCTTTTAACCAAGATTGCCTCTTGTGAATACCAGCCAGAAGCGGAAAGCGAATTATGGAATGCCCATATAGAACTTTTTCTCCCGAATGGAAATATCAGGCGAGAAGCACAGCGGAATCTTGGCTTGGCTCTTATCGGAACGGGAATAGATGAGATTTTGCCTATTTGGTACGGAGCGGGACAAAACGGAAAAAGCACCACAGCCCTTATGCTCAGGAAAGTACTAGGTGATTACATCGCTGAAGCGGCTCCGGGGCTTCTGCTTCAGACGAAATATGAACGGCATCCGACGGAGATTGCAGAGCTCGATGGTAAACGTTTGGTGTTCAGTTCTGAGATAGGTCGGGGAAAAAAGCTCGATGAAGAGCTCGTCAAAAGACTGACGGGCGGTGATGTGAAGCGTGGGCGTTTCATGCGACAGGATTTTTTTGACATCGAGCAGTCTTTCACAATTTTCCTTATCTGCAACCACCATCCGAGTATTTCCGGTGTTGACGACGCCATGTGGAGAAGACCCAGGCTTATCCCGTGGACCTACAAGATTCCGGACGAATCGCGTCTGCCCCAAAATTATGTGATTGAAAGATTGGATGAGGAGACGCCGGCAATTCTAAAGTGGATAATTGATGGATTGGCCGATTGGCAAAAAGAACCGAGCTGGGTTGCTCCGGAGGTAAGGGCCGCAACGGACGCATATCGGGCCGAGCAGGACAGGCTCTCGGGCTTTATGGGCGAATGCATTGATGTCAATCCGCATTATACTGAGCTCGTAAAAACTATTTATAACATTTATGTCCAATGGTGTAACGATATGGGAGAAGAATCTCTTGGAAAAACCGCGTTTGGAAATCGTCTTAAAGAACAGGGATTCTACAACAAGAAAGATGGAAGCAAAGAAAACGCGTACGCATGGTTCGGATTACGACTAAAATCAGCTTTTCGGACATTGTCGGACGTATCTCCTGTTCCCCCATTAGAAAATGAAGTAATCCTAGGGGAACATGAAAACACGTCCGACAATGTCCGAAGATTCGAACAAAAACGATTGGACAATAAAAATATTTTGGAGGACCCATGAAAGTAGCCGTAATCAAATGTCCGATTCGAGAGGATCTGGAGAAGAAATTGCAGGCGTGGATAGAAGACAGTGAGTGGCCGATGATCGATAGAGTCACGCATATCATCCACGCGAATACTCATTGGTTAACAATCTGGTATTTATCGATAAGTGATGAGGTACACGATGACTGATTCTGAAAAATTAAAGATTGCGAAGGATGCGATGAATAGGGTCGTAGAATTGTTGCCGACGTATGACGGACTGGTCAATAAGATCATTAAAGAAACCTTCGTCAAAATCGAGAAAGGAGGTGATGCCAAGGTGACGGATGAATTTCCAAAATCCACACATCCAGTACGAGAGGGCGGGAGGGAAGGGGACTGGGACAGCATACGATCGGTAGCTCAGGATGGCAGTTGGGATGGAAGTGTTGCCAAAACTCTTCTCCGGCTAAAAGCCCGAGTAGATGAGTTGGAGAAGTGGCCAGACAAGACAACCAAGTGGGCCGGTCGAACGGTTGAAATGCATGAGGCCGTAGAGGATCTTGGAGATAGTATAACGAATATATCGAAAAAAATAGACGAGATAGAAAAGGAGTCTGGCATCAAACACGTCGAATCGATAGCCGAACTTCACAAGCGGGTAGATGAGTTGAAAAAGAGATTTGATGCACACTTGCCCAAATTCAATGACATAATCGGGTTATATGCTGAGAATCTCGAATCATCTGAAGGTAAACTCATCATGCCCGAAATGCTAGATGATCGCAAAGGCGACAAGCCCGAACTGCCTGGAAGCGAGAAATGGGTTCAGGCTTTTTCGCACTATATCCTTAAGGGACACGACTGCCCCGAAATCGACGAACCCGAACCGCCCGAACACGGCAAGCCCGACTCCCCGCAGCCAGGGGATTTGGTATGGTGGGAAGATGGCAAAAGAAACTGGCAAGTAAGTATGGGTCGTGAAATGCCCTTTAATCGCCTTGTCCAACAAGACGAAGTCCGCGAACTGCGGATTGCGAAGAAAGCACTAAAGAAAATACAGGAACAAATATCAGAACCTGAGAGAATTCTGTGGGCATTTATTCAGGAGACCTTCAATGAAATCGGCGACAGGGTGACAATTGAAAGGAGAACGGAATGATGAGAGTCAAAGAAATCGTAAAAGCGTATTTGGAACAGCATGAATTTGACGGACTGTATAGAATCAATTGCTATGATTGCGCGTGCAAGCGTGACGATCTTATGCCGTGCGGCTACGAGGGCATAGATTTATGTGAGCCGGGATATTTCCGACCGCCAGGGTCGAATGATGAAGAGGCCGACTTCTATATCGGGCCAAGTGCTGAAGGAGCAATCCGATGAATCTGATTGAAGAATTCGCAAAGAGGCTGACAGCCTCGGAAACTGTAGCTTGCCAGTGTGATTATTGCAAGCGCACGCGCGAAGACCTCATCGACATGCTTGATGAAGTGCACAAAAAGTTGCTGGATACCTTTTTCTACGGTGGATCGGCATATGCAAAAGAAATGCGCAGCAAGCTCAAAATTGTCTTCGCTGAGATGCGGGGGGAATAGTGAAAATAAAGGCTTATTTTGCGCATGCTATATTTTCGAATTGCCGGATGTATCGCTATGTTTTATGGCGATGGTGGAATAGAAGAAAAGCATATGTCATGTTTATCGGTTTGAATCCCTCTACTGCAGACGAAACAAATGATGATCCTACAGTTCGTCGATGTATGAATTTTGCATCCGATTGGGGATATGGCGGATTGTGCATGACGAATTTATTTGCCTTTCGTGCTACTGAGCCGCGAAATATGTTAGAACATCCTGAGCCAGTCGGCGACAAAAATGACGCATGGCTTTTGAGATTGTCTCGGGAAGCTGGGATTATCATAGCAGCTTGGGGAACGAAGGGCGCACATCGGCATAGAGATGAGGCTGTATGTGCTATGTTGGAAAATTTGAATTGTCTCGGATTGACGAAAGCAGGATACCCGCGGCATCCATTATATCTGTCCAAAAATACGAAGGCGAGGTCATTCACTTGATGGATTGCGATAAAACTCTACGCGAAATAGGCGGAGCGGTAAATTCGCTCAGAATGCAACTTGCTAAGAAGAACGATGAAGTCAACCACCTACGTGAGAAAATAAAAAGCTTGACCACCAAAATCGAAGAACGAGAAAGGATGGAAAGAAAATGGCTGCAATCCATATCATGATTCCCGATCGAGAAATCATCGATGCCGGACAGCGGATTGGCAAATTATCGCAGTGCATCTTGAGCGTTCATTACGATCCCGATGTAGTTATTTTTGTAAGGAGACAAGTATGATTGAAAAAACATTCGAAGAGACGATCCAAGATCAGCACAAAATGAAATGGAAAGCCGTGCTAATTTGGATTGTCGCCGGCATAATAGCGATTTTCATTTTCGAGCTGCTAAATGGCATATATATGCCTGCCCAGCCTATTCCCCGAAAGGCTTGGTTCCCGTTGTGTGAAGTGCGATGGCTGGACGTATTTGTCGAATCGCTTATCGTTCTGTTGATAGCAGGCGCTGCCTGGCATTTCCGTGGAGAACAGCGAGACGATCTGTACACGGAGATTATCGGCAAATCGACGTTTGCGCTGGAGCATTTCAGGGATCGGATAGGCGAGGAAATTGAGAGGCGAAAGAGGGAGGACGGCGACAATGCGAGTCAAATGGAAAACCAAGTACGGCAATATCAAAGTCAAGATTAACGGGCACATTTTCGATAGCAAAAAAGAGGCGAGGCGATACCGCGAGCTCTTGCTTCTCGCAGCGGCCGGTGAAATTGCATTCCTTGAGCTACAGCCAAAATACGAACTATTTCCTGCATTCTATCATCGAGAAATGCCCTATCGAGGAATTTCTTTCAAGGCAGATTTTCGGTATCAGACTCAGGCAGGACAGACCGTGGTGGAAGATGTGAAGAGCTGGATTACCAAACGTGATACAGCATACGTGATCCGCAAAAAGCTCTTCCTCATGCAGCATCCCGAGATCGTGTTTAAGGAGACGTGA
>JAUXAH010000517.1 GCA_030614945.1 Phycisphaerae bacterium | reverse complement strand
GTATTGTGCGAGTTTTCGAAATTACAATTTTTAGCCCAAAAATGCGGTTGTTTTTTGGCTTTTGCCCAAAGTTGTATAAAAAAACTTGCTTTAATTGGCTAAAAACCAAGGTTGCCTTAAAAAACCCGCACAACGCGTTAGGATTTAATATGTAGGGGCAGTTTTGCCCTGCTTGACAACTTCACAATCTGTGGTAGAGTGGTTGGGAGTAATGTCATCAATTATTCAGAATTGTTATATCCAAGGAAAATATCTATGTCTGACTATTACAGACTAAAAAAATTGACAGATTGCAGTTGGATCAATCTATTTGAAGTTCTTTTCAAAAGAAAAACAGACTCAGAAGGATCCTGGCTGATGTGCTCAAGAAAAGATGATCCCATTGCTGATGTCAAACCAGATGCTGTTGTAATAATAGCCACGATTAATAGCGGCAGTGGCAAGAGACTTGTTGTTACAAAAGAATTCAGAATTCCAATTTGGGATTATGAATATGGTTTCCCTGCTGGACTAATTGATGATGGTGAGGATATCACTGAAACAGTCAGGAGGGAATTGAAGGAAGAAAATGGCTTGGATCTTCTGAAGATCAATCATGTTAGTATGCCCGTATATTCCTCTGCTGGATTAACTGATGAATCTTGTTTAATGGTTATGGTTAAGGCCAAAGGAGAAGTCTCAGACAGGTGGTTGGAAGATAGTGAAGATATAAAGGTTCTGCTGTTAGATGTTGATGGGATCAAGAAACTTCTTTCTTCCAGCAAGAAAATAGCAGCAAAGGCATGGGGAACTTTGTATCATTATGCTGAAGCAGAAAGAATTGGTTAGTTGATGTTTGAGGAAGTAGAGATGGTAGGATAATGTTTTTTTGCCAGAATGAGAAATCTCGATGATACAAATAAACCCAGACAAGTTAGTCAGAATAGAACTGACCCCCAAAGAACGAAAGACTGTTTTGACATTCTGTAAAGGTATCGATAAGAGTACTTATGACAAGATTATTTACTCTGTTTCCCGTCGGCAGAAGTGGCACAGGATGAGGGATTTGGTTAGGAGAGAGGCCCAAGTGTGTTCCTGTATGCAGGAAAACACTTGAAGTCGGCGATTTTAGCTCCATAATCGGGGTCCTGACCCCGGAAAGGAGCTAAAAGAAATGGCGAAAAGGGCAAAGTTAAAACGTCTTGCGGAGTATTATGAACGCAAAAAAAACTGCGAACGGGCCGGTGATGCGTTCTTCGCGGCGGATAATTGGGATCGGGCGTTCACTATGTTCACCACGGTTGTTATTTCATAACAAGGCAGCCACACCCTGAATTCATAACTGACTGCACAGCATTAGCTTATGACAATTATATGAACTGGAAGTGAATTGGCCATTGAATCCTATCCTCAAAGAATCGCGATTTTTCCGCTAAAATCAAGGAGGATTAAATTCACGCATCTGTTCTATATAGCTATCGCTAACTAGCAACGAAAACCGCAACCAGAAGGGTTGCGGTGAAAAAAGAAAAGAAATCACCCGACCTCACCAACACTCAACTCTGAAGCCAATAAGTTTAACTGAATATCAGAGTCAATTGGCGATTGTCTAATACTACAACGCTACATAGATTTTAACAACCAAGATAATCCCTTGTTAGACAAGCAGTTATGATAGCTATATCAAATATCAAAATGCAAATAGCAAAAACACATAGCAAAATGCAAAATGTTTACTGGTTCTTCTTGGGTTG
>JAUXAH010000509.1 GCA_030614945.1 Phycisphaerae bacterium | reverse complement strand
TATCACCGCTGCCCGCAGGCCATCGTCATTGATTAACAGATTGGAGCCGAAGCCCATCACGTAAATCGGGATTTCGTTTTCGCTGCACCGCCGGACGACTTCTTTTAGCTGTTCGACGGTCTGCGGCCGGATTAAATAATCGGCCGGTCCGCCCAGCCCGTACCAGGTGCGCTTCGCCAACGGACAGTCGGTTTCAACTATTTCGTCTAAGCCACTGAAGATACCCATTTGCCACCTTCCAGATATCACCTGCACCCATAGTAACTACGAGGTCGTGAGGCGTTACATTTTTCTTTAGATAATCGCAAATGGCTCCGAAGCTATCAATAAATACCGCCTCTGTTCCGTTAGCTCGCATTCTTTCGACCAGTATCTGCGAGTTAATCTCTTTTTTGGCCGCCTGCGAGTCCCGGACGAAATAAATCTCCGGGACAATAGTTACATCGGCAAGCTTAAAGCTTTCCGAGAAATCATCAAGCAAAAATCTCGTTCTGCTGTATTGATGGGGCTGAAAAACGCACCAGATTCGCCTCGGCTGATACCTCTGGCGTATCGCCTGCAGCGATGCCCTGATTTCCGTCGGGTGGTGGGCGTAGTCGTCGAGGACTGTGATTTGACCAAACCGGTCTTTGAGCATCAGCCGGCGGTCGACGCCGGTAAAATCCGGCAGCAGTTGAAGTATTTGTTGAGGGGCCAATCCGGCGTTGACCGCCATAGCCACTACTGCCAGGGCATTTAAGATGTTGTGCCTGCCCGGCAGGGAAATTTTTGTCGCTCCGAGCAAATCACCATTGTGATAGACGTCAAAGGCATAGAGTCCGTCATTTAGCGTAATGTTCTCGGCGTAGAAATTGCAATTTTCATCCCGCCCCTTGGAAAAGGGGCGGGATTCATCAAGCCCGAAGGTCTCACAGCGCAAATCGGCTCCCAGTTGCCCGATGACTTTTGCCACGTTCAAATCTGCGCCGTTGGCAATCAGGACGCCATCCGGTTTTAGGCCGAGGGCAAACTGGCTAAAGGCATCGACTATATCGTTCTCGTCTTTGTAGTAGTCCAGATGGTCCTGCTCGATATTAAGTATGCAGGCGATTTTGGGTTTTAAGTTCAGAAAACTTCGGTCGTATTCGCAGGCCTCAGCGACGAAATAGTTGGCGTCTCCGACGCCGGACGAGCCGCCCAACTGAGTAATGTCGGCCCCGATGATAAAGTTTGGGTCGGTGCCGGCTTGTTTCATACAATAGGCCAGCCAGCCGCCCGTTGTGCTCTTGCCGTGAGTGCCAGCCACCGCTATGCCGTCATAGCAATTGCACAAGAGCCCCAGCATCTGGGCGTATTTATAGATTTTGCATCCTCTTTTGCGCGCCAGTTTCAATTCAGGATTATCTTCTGTGATAGCCGCCGAGATAACGACGGCGTCGGTTTCCGAGCCGAGATTGTCGGCATTGTGGCCGATTTTTATATCAGCACCCATCCGGCGGAGCTTTTCTACCACGCTGCCTGGCATTTGGTCTGAGCCGGCTACAATAGCATTGTTTTTTATTAAAAGCTGTGCCAGCCCGCTCATTCCGACACCGCCTGCGCCGATGAAGTGGAATTTCAGCCCCGCCAGGCCTGCTGTGCCGTTTTCTATATTTACCGCGGAGCCCGCAGTTTCTTTTACCGCGGAGTTCGCAGAGCCCGCGGAGATTATTTTTAATAATTCTTTCTCTGCGTTCTCAGCGCTCTCGGCGGTTAATCTTTTTACTTTTGCTGTATCTGGCCGGCTCATATCTC
>JAUXAH010000202.1 GCA_030614945.1 Phycisphaerae bacterium | reverse complement strand
ACGGTCAGCGAGGGCTTCTGCACCTGCGGCGCCGGCAGAGAGATAACCGGTGCGTTTATGGAATACGAGTTTGACGACGGCAGCCGCGGCTTCGATTATCTGGATGCGGCGCCGGTAAATCTGGCGGCGGCCGATGTGCCGCCGCCGATGAGTGAGCCGTTGGAGACGGCAAGTATACCAAGTGTCGAGAAAATCGTCGAAGCCGTCAAGGTAACTGTGTAACTAATGAGAGACGAGGGACGAAAGATGAGAGACGAGGGACGAAAGACGAAAAGGATAAGTAGCGTAAGGGAGTTAGAGGTTTATAAAGTTGCGTTCGATACTGCAATGGAAATATTTGAGGTATCGAAAAGTTTTCCGAAAGAAGAAAGATATTCCTTGACCGACCAGGTGCGCAAGTCTTCCAGGTCAGTCTGTACAAATCTTTCGGAAGGCTGGCGCAAACGTAGGTATAAAGCTGTATTCATTAACAAATTATCAGATGCAGCACAAGAAGCAGCAGAAACACAAACGTGGTTAGAATTTGCTTTAGCTTGTAGGTATATAGATAGGAAGGTATTTGAAAGGTTGGATGAGAAATACGAACATGTGTTTGCTATGTTGATTACGATGGAACGAAAAGCCGAAAGTTTTTGTAATGTTCGATAGTCTGTCGTCCATCATCCCTCGTCTATCGTCTATCGTAATACACAATATGCAATGCGAAATAAATGAGGAACCCGTAAATGGCGAGAGAAGTAAGATTGCCGCAGCTTGGCCAGACGATGGAGGAAGGAACCATCATTAGCTGTATGGTCAAGGTCGGCGATGAGGTCAAAAAAGGCGATGTGATTTTCGAGATAGAGACCGACAAGGCAACACTCGAGATGGAATCGCCGGCCGACGGCTTTGTAAAGCATATCCTTGCCGAAGTGGAGCAGACGCTGCCAGTCGGTGATGTGCTTATGGTTCTCGGCGAAGAGGACGAAGAGATACCGCAAAGTTTTATCGATTCATTGAAGAGTGCAACCACCGCCCCGGCTGGTGAAGCGCCAGCTGCTACTGAACGGGCCAAGCCGGCAGCGAAAGTAAAAGCATCACCGCGGTCAAAGAAATTGGCCGAGGAGCTTGGCGTGAGTCTGGCAGCAGTTACCGGCACGGGCCCCGGCGGCAGAATTACCGAGGAGGATGTCAAAAAAGCCGCTGCATCAAAACCGGCTTCGCCTTTGGTAGCTGCACCAGAAGTCAAACTCGGTAAAACCATACCGCTCAATAGAGTGCAGAAAATAACCGCACAAAAAATGCTGCAGTCAAAACGCGAGATACCCTGCTTCTATCTGACTGTAAAAGCCGATGTTACCGACATCGTTGAATTGCGGACCAAACTGAACAAGACCAGTCCGTCCAAGGGCCGGATTAAAATCTCCTACAATGACTTTATTATGCGAGCGGTCGCAATCGGGCTGGAGAAATTTCCGATTATGACAGGTCAGTTAGCCGGTGACACTATCCGGCTGGCAGAAGTAATCGGCATTGGCCTGGCAATTAGCGTGCCGGGCGGTCTGGTTGCACCGATTGTCAAGGACGTGAACAAAAAGGATGTTACCCGGATTGCACGTGACAGTAAGGTCCTGGTTGAAAAGGCCCGCAGCAATAAACTGGCTCCGACGGATTTGGAGGGCGGCTGTATCACCGTAAGCAACCTTGGCGCCTTTGGGATAGAGTCCTTTATCCCGATTGTTGTGCCCGGCCAGTGCAGTATCCTGGGCATCGGTCAGATAACCAACACGTGCGTGCCGGACAACGGCAATATCGTGACGCGGAAGTTAATGAACATGACGCTCTCGGTGGACCACAGAGTTACCAACGGTGCATACGCAGCCCAGTTTCTGGACTTCGTAAGAAAACTGCTGGAAGATACGTCCACGTTTAATATTGGTGATTAGTAATTGGTAATTGGTAATTGGTGATTGGTAATTGGTTAATTGGTGATTGGTAATTGGTGATTGGTAATTGGTGATTGGTAATTGGTGATTGGTGATTGGTGATTGGTAATTGGTGATTGGTAATTGGTAATTGGTGATTGGTGATTGGTGATTGGTGATTGGTGATAAAGGAGTATCTGAAATGGCAAAGAAAGTTGGAGCGGTGCGTTTGCCGAATATAAAGAAAGCGGTGCCCAAGGTTCCTGTTATCGGAGTTTTTGCCACCAGTGACCCGCGTATCGACCGGGCGAGCCGAACCCGCTGCCAGAACATTGCAAAGATGGCCGCTGATGTGATTAGCGGCTCCGTGGTTATGCCTGACAAGACATCTGTTCCGGTGGTCTATTCTACTGTGTTGATAGACGGTGAAGCACAAGCTGACATTGTTGCCCAGCAGTTTCGCAAAGCCGGCGTGGATATTTTAGTATGTGTGCCGGACACCTGGGCCTTCCCGCAGCTTACTACTATCTCGCTGCTGCAGCAATTCGGCGCCAATACGCCCATAAATATTACCTGCGGCAACAGCGGTCCCAAGCCCGGCGTGGTCTATGCCCATGCGCTTAATGGTGCTATCAGCCAGTATGGGCGAATGGTTACCTTAAATGTTGGGACCTGGCCGGATACGGGAATAAACCCAAAGATGACCGAGCAGACGGCCAAAAACCTCATCGACTGGTGCTATTCAGCGGTAACCACTATGGCTTTGCGGGGCCGCAGAGTTATGGTTTTAGGGCACGACTCGATGGGAATGGAAACAGCCCTGGCTCATATACTGCCGACAAGGAACACATTCGGCCTGGAAATCACCCGTCTGGATATGAAGCTTCTGGCTGATATGCTGAACAAAAAAGCTTATGACAAAAAAGAAGTCAAGGCATTGCGAGCATGGATTAACAGATACGTCGGCAAACGTCTGGAATTGCGCGACGAAGCCGACAGCGAAAGATTCAATATAAGTTTGGCAATGTATTTAATAGTTCGCGACTTGATGGCCGATTTGAACGCAGTTGGCGGTGGCTTTATGAGCCAGTTGGAATGGGGCAGTGACCCGCGCGGCCTGCCGCTGCCTGTAGCCGATGTGATGGAGTCGCTGTTTAACAGCACGTTTGACCATAACGGCCGCAAGCCACCACTGCCCTTTGCGACCGAAGCCGATGTCCAGGGACTTCTGACAATGCTCTTTATGACCTACCTCTCCGGCGGAAATCCGCCTCTGTTTATGGACTTCAGAAAAGTGTGGGAAGCGTGGGAAATTAAAGAACTGGCCGAAAAAATCGGCGTTAAAAAACTGGATAAAAAAGCAGACTACTGCTGCAAAGGTCTGGTCGATGGTGACAATTCCGGCAGTGCTGCATTCGATTGGGCAGCAGAACCCGGAGCATCTATCAAAAAGATTATGGATGGCGTTGGAATGCCTCTGGCCGATGTTTTCTACTTCCCCGGCGGCGGTAATTCAGTTACGTTTATGACGCCGGGTGGAATTGAAGGCATCGCTGCTCGATGCGCCTACAGCAGTGCCGCCGGCTTATTTAGTATGATATGGGATGAGGCGCATACAACGGAAGTGCCTAAAGAGCTTGCCCGGGCGATGTGTGAGCTAACTACGCCCACGTGGCCTCATACATTTGTCGTGCCGAAGTACGCCAGTATGACTGAGTATAAACAGTATCCGCCGGCCAACCACTTTCATATGACCTGGAACCTGCCGGTTGCCCGGCTGCAGCACTGGATGGATTTGACGGCAGTGCTGAGCGTTACACCCTGGGCGGCGCGACCGAAGTTTATTGAAGGCATTGACAGGCCGCAGCCTTTGGTTCACCTGCTCAATGGAGGCTCGCCCCGTTAGAAACCTTCCGTTCTCTATGATAACCCTCGTTTCTGGACTTTCTAACGGGGCGAGGATGCTTTCAAACTGCTGAGCGTTCGTCGCTGAGAAGCTATATAGTCAAATACTCAGCTATTCGAAAAATTCAAAATTCCCGGCTCCGCCGTGACCGAATAGCTCGAGCTATAGCTAAGCTGAGCAAATTATGAACCTATTGCTCTGGGGCTTGTGATTTGAGGAATTGTCATTGCGAGGAGCGTAAGCGACGAAGCAATCTCGGACTTTCGGTGAGTTGAGATTGCTTCGCTTCGCTCGCAATGACAGCCATCAATTGAGTTGTCACTGACCACTATGCTTATCGGGAAGTTTCTTCCTGTCTGACGCCGTGATAGGTCGTCAGGATGTACTCAAATTTCTTCGTTGACCTCGGCTCTAAAATCAAAGTGAACTTGATTGTGTTGAGGTCGACTTTTTCAAACTTGTCGAAGTCACCGCTTTTCTCCAGGTCCCAGTACGAAGTATTGAAGTTGCGCTGAATCTCGACCTTAACGCCAATCTCGCGAGTGTTCTTAACTTCGATCTTGAATTTCTGGATTTCGTCCCATCCGGAGATGTTGTCGCGACGGTCGAACCTGTAGTTAGCGGTCCTGTAATCCATAAGTGTCGGCTCAACGACAACGTTGCCGACCGCACCAAGGTTAAGCTCCACATCCTCATCTACGGGAATATACTTAAACGAAGATTG
>JAUXAH010000707.1 GCA_030614945.1 Phycisphaerae bacterium | reverse complement strand
GGAGACAAGGTAGAGTTCCCGTCGGCACTGGTTAAGGATAATAAAGGGGTCCGATACTGCGAGATTTACCACAGCAAGGATATCACCCTATCCAAGTGTGGGGACGAAATAATCGCTATCCGTGAACTTCAAGAAGAGCCTGGCTCTATCCCTGGGCCAGAAGAATCGCCTCCACTGCCCACTGATTGATGTATGTCTCAAAGTATGACCGCTTTTTACCGCGGGCAAACCCGGCATATCTGCCGAATGCGCCGGCTACGGACCAAACATTCGGCTCCACTTCCTTGATAATAACCCCGGCTTCGGCTTCCATACCTCGAGGGCGCAGAATCAGCATATCGTCTCTTTCCTCAATGGCGAATCCGTTAATAGAAATCTTCTTTAAAAACTCGCCTCTGGCTTTCGGGTTCACCAAAAACTCGCCTCTGGCCTTCGGGGTCACCCTTTCCGGGTTTTTCGTCGCCTTCCCTTTAGCTCGAAGTCTGTTATACTCATCAATATAAGCATCATTTGCAAACAGTCCGCAGCGACAGCGACCAAGTTCACGGATATCCTCCAGGGCGAACTCACAGGGGCAGTAGTTACGACCGGGCACGCAGGGGCAGCCTTGATGTTTTATCACCAGGTCAGCCCACTTCAAAGGATCTGGCCCAGGGTGGAGCTTCAGGTTGTTATCCCGAGCAAACTTGATGATATCCTCAGCAATTTGCTCTCTCTGTGTCAATGCCGGCTGACTGCTCATTTCTTCTTTTCCCTCATGACTCTCTCATATGCCTGGTTTAGTAGCTTCATCGCTTCATTATAGCCACCTTTTCTGTCAGGATGAAAGATAAACGCTAATTGATTATAATTTCTCTTAACCTCTTCTATGCTAGCCGTCTGGGGGACTCCCAGGACTGCATAGGCATCAGCAAGGGGCATATCTGGCTGCTGGCGGGCTGCTTGCTCCCCCGGTGGCAGTTCCTTGGGTGGCTGCTGAAATTCTTTGAGCCAGGCGGGAATGGTTTTTCCCGTCAGCTGCTCGAAGGTAGTGTTAACGACCTCAACA
>JAUXAH010000438.1 GCA_030614945.1 Phycisphaerae bacterium | reverse complement strand
TAAGCACGCCCGGCCAGCTGCTGCCGCATCGCGGATTGATTGAGCGTTTTCAATTCCGCGGCCCCCACTCTCACAAATGCGCTTTGAGCCAGGCGCTAAATTATATGACCGATTTTCAGGTCGAGAAGATGAGCCCGAATTTGTATCGTCAGAGCCATACCGACCTTGAGCGTTTTGCACGAAATCGTGGCGTGTTCGTCAAATTCCCGAAATTAGAAATCGGCGGGCTGCAGCCGTTCTGCTATATTGACTTCGAGGCAAGACGAAGCGAATTCCACATCCACACGTTCGCGGCTTATCCGGAACAGGTAACGATGATTAAAACACAATCTCTGTTCGATTTCCAATAAGAACCGACAAGCCCGTTTAACCGCCCTGCTAACCGACTTTTTGCTTTAAGATATCCATTCTTTCGCGGATTTCCTCGGACATTTTGCTGTTTGGGAAATCGCGAATAATCTGCCGGCCTATCTCGACGGCTTTGGTCCATTGCTTTCCGGAGACGGCGAGTGAGAATTGGACGCCGAGGTTGTGCAGCTTGCTTCTGAAGACATCCCTTGCCGATTCCTGCAAGGCCAAGGCTTCGTTAGGGGTCAGGTACTGGTCGAGATCTTTTAGAATCTCCAGACTGCGGTCGGTGGCCCGGCGTTTGACGGCATCGTCCCAGGCATTGAGCAATATTTTTTTGCGCTCTTCCTTTTTATCGAGGAGCTGCTGTCGCATTGCTTTTGCTTTTTCGGAATCAGGATAAGCCCTGATTAATTTTTCAATCTGTGTGCTTGCCTTGGCCCACTGACAGTCATCGAATAACATTTTGATATGCGTTATGACCTGATTTTCCCTTTCGGCGTCGGTTGCATCGCGGTATTTGTCCGCCTCGGCCCGTAACTGCTCAGCCAGCTCCTTGTATCCTGCACAATGAGTAATTTCATCAATTATTTCATAGGCGGTATCAAAATCCTGCTGCTGAAGCTTATCGAGAACGGCTTCCCGCAGAGACTGTCTGTCTGCATCACGGAAAACAATCGCCTTTGCTGTTTCGCTGAGGCAGGTTCTTTGATTGATTTGCGTCAGCCCTGCACGGACCTTCTCCAGGGCTTCGGTGATTTTTTCGAGCTTTGTGCTATTGTCTTGAAGTGCGTCGAGTATTTTTAATACCTTTGAAAGCATTATTAGAACTGCACTCAAAAGTATGAAGCCGCCGAGGAGCCATACGAGGTCCGGCATTTGGCCTGCTTCGGGTGTCTCAAAGATTTCGGTAAAGATGACAAGCAGGACCACGGCTATTAATGCGATGTAAACAATGACAATGTGCCACTTGAATCGCCATAAGAATCTGTCTTTTCTCATATCCATAAGCGCACCTCTTAAAAAAGAATCTTTCGCAACGAATTTCAATATATTATACTATTAAAGGCCTGATTGTGTCAATAATTGAAATGGCAAAGGCCGAAAATTGTACGAATACTGCACAAAAACGAATAAAGAACCCTATGAACCGCTGTTTATCCGGGGCCCGGAATGTTGCACGGACTTGGCCGAAGTGGGGTCTTTGTGTCAATCGCTATAAATTAAATGAGATTATTAAATAAAGCGAGGTGTTACAAAATGAAATCAATTAAAAAAGCGTTACTTTATGGATTTTTGGTCTGGTTGATTCCCTTTATTGTTGCGATTTTACTTTCTTCAGTAAGAAAGGATAATCGCCCGCTATTCGAATCACTTATGCCGGTTGTCATAACGATAAGTGTAGTGCCTTTTCTAATTCTTTATTTTAGTAAACTTCAAGCACATTTTCTTAAAGAGGCGGTTTTACTTGGTATAATATGGTTGGCAATCAGCTTAATCTTGGATCTTTTGCTCTTTATGGAAGGCCCAATGAAAATGTCCTTCGCAGACTATATGATGGATATAGGATTAACATATCTAATGATTCCCACAATAAGCATTGGCTTTGGTTGCCTGCTTGAAAAACGAAGGATTTAAGAAACTTTTACGAAGCCACACTGGGAAATAATAAGGGGTATTTGATATGAGAGCGATTAAATGCGTGTTTGTCCTATTGGTCGTGA
>JAUXAH010000176.1 GCA_030614945.1 Phycisphaerae bacterium | reverse complement strand
TGGCGCATTATGCCGGTCGGTACCAACAAGGATAGACCGTGGCTTATGGAACTGGACAAGGCGTTAGGAGGAAATAACAGGGCAGCATACCTGCGTAATAAAGTCTGGTCTGATAAGAGCCAGAAGGTCCGACTGGAGCTTGGCAGCAACGACGGTATTAAGGTATGGCTGAACGGTCAGTTGGTTCACGCCAATAATGTTACGCGACCTGCCAGCCCCGGCCAGGACAAGGTCGAGGTAACTTTGAAGCAGGGCTGGAACCGGCTGTTGTTAAAAATAACGCAAAGCGGCGGAGAGTGGGCTGTTTGCGCCCGCCTCCGCAGGTTAGATGGCAGCAAGCTTGAGGGATTGAAGGTACAATTTTAATTTCGAAGCACGAAATTCGAAGCACGAAACAATATCAAAATTCGAATGCTCAAATTTTCAAAACTCATTGTTTTGGTCATTTGAATTTGTTTCGAATTTCGATATTCGAGTTTCGGATTTAATAACAAATCAGGAGGAGCAAAAAGTTATGGTTCCAGAAGTAAAGAAAAACAGGAAAATTATCGCAGGCATATCGATGGTGGTTTTGTCTCTGGCCCTGACTTCGTGCGCCGGGCGCGGGAGAAGTGAGTTCTCCCAAGGGACAAAAGCGATACTTGAGCGTGCGGAACTCGACCCGTTTATGGGAGATTGGCGAGGGCGCTGGACATTAGACAACGGAAGTAAATCAGGGTGGCTGGTAGCTCAGGTGATAGCTTTGGGCAAAGGTAAGTACCGGGCAAAGCTGGTCGAAGAGCTCAATGTGAGGGTCACGCCGTACGGTGTAATTGATGGCCAAGAGGGAGGTGGTAAGGTGAGCTTTGCGGGAGATGCCCAGTATGAAGACATAGCACTTACGGTGCAGGCGGCTATTGCAGATGGTAAGTTCACCGGGAAGTTCAAGGGACGAGGTGAAGAAAACCAAGGCATAGCCGGCAGCTTTGTTTTGGACAGGGCGGTTGTGGTTCCGCCAACATTGGGGGCGAAGCCGCCGGCGGGCGCCGTGGTGCTGTTCGACGGGAAGAACTTTGATGAATGGAAGAATGCAGGGAAAAAAGCAGGTGCGGATTCGGTGCAATGGAAACTGGCCGGCGGCGCGATGGAAGTCAAGCCGGGCGGTGGTTCGATTATAACGAGAAAGGAATTCACCGATGTCAAGCTGCATCTGGAATTCCGTACGCCATTTATGCCTGAAGCACGCGGTCAGGGACGCGGCAACAGCGGAGTGTACCTGCAGGGGCGATATGAAGTGCAGGTACTTGACAGCTATGGCCTTGAAGGGCGGGACAACGAATGCGGCGGAATCTACAAGGTCGCGCCGCCCCTTGTAAATATGTGTGCCCCGCCGATGCAATGGCAAACCTATGACATCACGTACCGCGTTCCGCGTTTCGACAGTGCGGGCAAGAGGGTCAAAGAGGCCCGGATGACAGTAATGCACAACGGTGTGAAAATACATAATAATGTAAAGGTGTCGAAGGTGACTACTGCAGCCCCCGGTCGTGATGCAGGCCAGCGGGGCGGCATATACCTGCAGGACCACGGCAACCTCGTACAATACCGTAACGTCTGGCTGGTTGAATTGCCTGAACCCCGCACCAACTGAGCTTAGACTCATCCCGCCCCTCGGAGGGGCGGGGCTCACGCCTAATTGGTGCGGGGCGGATTGAATTGTAAACGATTGAGCCCGTTATTGTTCGGTCCTAACCATAAAGGTTTGGAATAGTTGTTATCGATTATGGTTTTGGAAGGTTCAGAAATGCACTTGTTTAGCGAGGAATATTTATGAAAGACCAGAAAAAAACTATCGAACAACAGTCCTTGGGACTCCTAACGAAGGACAGAAAGATATCCCGACGTGATTTTATTGGCGGCGCAGCGGCAGTGGCGGCGTTTACGATTGTGCCCCGGCACGCGCTGGGAGGCCCCAGACATATCCCGCCGAGCGAAAAGCTCAACATAGCCGCTATCGGCTCGGGCGGTATGGGAGGAAGTAATGTAAATGCCTGCAGCGGTGAGAACATAGTTGCGCTTTGCGATGTGGATGACAATCAGGCGGCGAAGACATTCAAGAAATTCCCCAAGGCCAAGAAATACCGGGATTTCCGCAAGATGCTGGACAGACAGAAGGACATCGATGCGGTGATTGTTGCCACGCCGGACCACACGCACGCCGTAGCTGCTATGGCAGCGATGAGGAGACGCAAACACGTATACATCCAAAAACCACTGACGCGTACGGTCTATGAGGCCCGTACGCTGACCGAGGCTGCCCGCAAGTACGAAGTTGCCACGCAGATGGGCAACCAGGGACATTCGGGTGAGGGAGTCCGCTTGATATGTGAATGGATATGGGACGGAGCCATCGGCCCGGTGCGTGAGGTGAACGCCTGGACCAACAGACCCACCTGGCCTCAGGGTATCGTAGATCGGCCAAAGGAAACGCCGCGAGTGCCGAAGACGCTGGACTGGGATCTATGGCTCGGCCCGGCACCCTATCGGCCTTATCATCCGTGTTATTCGCCGCGATACTGGCGCGGCTGGTGGGATTTCGGATGCGGGGCATTAGGTGATATGGCCTGCCACTTACTTGACCCGGTCTTCTCGGCACTTAAGCTGGGCTACCCTGCCAGCGTGGAAGCCAGCAGTTCGGTCTGTTTGCGTACGGTCGTAGGTAAGAATGATTGGGGTAAGGTGGTTGTGAATAAGGAAACTTACCCGAAAGCCTCTATAGTCCGTTACGAGTTTCCTGCCCGTGGGGATATGCCGCCGGTTAAGCTGAACTGGTACGACGGGGGTATGAAACCCCCCCGGCCGGATGAGCTGGAACCGCCCCTGAAGATGACCAGCGTGATCTTCATCGGCGACAAAGGCAAACTAATGTGCGGCGAGTACGGCGACCATCCGCGGCTAATACCTCAGTCGAAGATGGATGAATACAAGGAACATCTTCCGCCGAAGACCATCCCCAGGGTAAAAGGCAGTCACGAACAAAACTGGATTAGGGCCTGCAAAGGCGGCCCACCGGCGTGCTCAAACTTTGACTACTCCGGTCCGTTTACCGAAGCCGTTGTGATGGGTAACCTTGCCATTCGCCGTTTAGGCAAGAAGCTGCTGTGGGACGGTGAGAATATGAAGGTCACCAATGACGATGAGGCGAACAGATACGTCAACGAACCTTATCGCAAGGGATGGTCCTTGTAATTGCTAAGGGGCTTGCAAGCAAGTGCTGCCTAAAGTGCCTAAAGTGAACTAAAGTTGTAAGAATAGAGTTTACTGAATTTTAGGCACTTCAAACTTTAGGCACTTCGAAAAGGAATGCTATTATGCAAAACCGGAAAAGAACCCCGCACCAATTAGAGGGGTTCCCCAAACGCCATCTTTCGCGTTTGGGGGCCCCAGACATGAGCCCCGCCCCTCCGAGGGGCGGGATGAGCCTAAGCTCAATTGGTGCGGGGGACAAAAAGATTACCCGCCGGGCTTTTATGGGTGGTGCAGCGGCAGCGGCGGCGTTTATGATTGTGCCCCGGTATGTGCTGGGAGGTCCCGGCCACACTCCACCGAGCGAGAAGCTCAATATAGCCGGTATCGGCGTGGGCGGTCAGGGTGCCGATGACCTTGGAAACGTCAGTAGTGAAAACATTGTCGCACTGTGCGATGTGGACTGGAGGCACGCAGCGGGTACATTCAGGCGCTATCCCAACGCCAAAAAATACAAAGACTTTCGCAGGATGTTAGACAAAGAGGATAAGAATATTGACGCTGTGATAGTTGCCACGCCGGACCACGTTCACGCCGTAGCATCGATAGCGGCCATCAAGAGAAGCAAGCACGTCTACTGCGAGAAACCCCTGACGCACTCGGTATATGAGGCCCGTGTGCTTGCCAAGGCGGCCCGCGAGTACAAGGTCGCTACGCAAATGGGCAATCAGGGCCAGGCATCTGAGGGCACCCGGCTGATGTGTGAATATATCTGGGCCGGTGCGCTCGGTCCGGTGCGCGAGGTCCACATCTGGACGGACAGGCCTTTGAGGGGACTGAATTCCGTGTATTGGCCTCAGGGCGTGGACAGGCCTATCGGGAAAGAAGAGATACCATCGACGTTAGACTGGGATTTGTGGTTGGGGCCTGCGCCGCAGCGGCCGTATAGCTCGGCTTATGTGCCGTTTAAGTGGCGCGGCTGGTGGGATTTCGGAACGGGTGCGTTAGGAGACATCGGCTGCCACCGTATCGACCCTGTCTGGCGTGCACTGAAGCTCAAATGCCCGAGCAGCGTCGAAGCGAGCTGTACTCTGGTCAACAAAGAGACATATCCGGTAGCGTCGATGGTAACGTACCATTTCGGTGCTCGCGGGGATATGCCACCTGTCAAACTGACCTGGTACAATGGCGGATTAAGGCCGCCGCGTCCGGAGGAATTAGAGGATGGTCAGCGCTTCGGCACGAACGGTACGCTATTTGTCGGCGATAAGGGAAAAATGCTCGGGTACACGCTGATGCCGGAATCGAAAAGGAAAGAGTTTGGCACGCCGCCCAAGGTTATCCCTCGCTCTGTCGGTCATCATCAGGAATGGATAGAGGCGTGCAAGGGAGGCAAACCTGCGGGTTCTAATTTCGACCACGCAGGCCCACTGGCCGAGGCGGTACTTCTGGGCAACATCGCGCTGCGCCCGGAACTAAAAGAGAAGCTAACCCGTACCAGTCTGCTCTGGGACGGCCCGAATTTGAAGATTACCAATGTTCCTGAAGCCAATGAATATCTAAAACGCAAATATCGCCAGGGATGGACTCTGTAAAGTAAACCCCGTCCCTCTGACGAGGGGCTGGGTGAAGGGAACCCCAACAGTAACATATTCAAGGGGTTCCCCAAACGCCATCTTTCGCGTTTGGGGGCCCCAATTCACAGGAGAAAAAGAAATGAACAAAGA
>JAUXAH010000157.1 GCA_030614945.1 Phycisphaerae bacterium | reverse complement strand
ACTGAGTTTGATAATGGGCATAATAAAGCTCCTCCGATTTCTATTCAAAACTGCCATAACAAAAGTGGAGCTGGTTCAGGCCTGTTTGTCAGAAACACCTTTCGGCTTGTGTTTCTCGATATAACGTTTCAGAGGTTTTTGTATTTGCCGAAGGCCTATCAGAACGAAAATTGCAAGGAGAGTCAATATAACTGCCAGTTCGTACAAACCTGCCCCGCAAGCCATCCCAAGACTCGCCACGAACCAGATTGTTGCCGCCGTAGTTAAACCGTGGACGCCGCCTCTATCCTGGATGATAGCGCCGGCACCGAGAAAACCCACACCGGTAACGATTTGAGCGGCTATTCTTGTAAGTGATTCATTTTCACCGGCCATTCGTTTGGAAATTATGGTAAACGCCGCTGCACCAAGGCAGATTAAGACGTTTGTACGAAGTCCGGCTGCCTTACCGCTGAATTCCCTCTCTATCCCGATTATCGCACCAAGTACGACGGCTAAAACTATACTGAAGATATCACCTGGCCAATCCATAACTCTACCTTTCTTGCTGAACTTGTTCTATGCCAGCTCCCGGCAGGTCTTTCAAGAGCAATCCTGAATCCTATATTATTCTTGTTAAGATGTAAATCAAGAAATAATCAGCCGACCCTTTGACCAAACCGCAACCCGTAACTCGCAACCCGCAACACAAGCATCCAGTATCGAGTATCCAGCATCGAGCACCAAGCAACGCTCCGCCATTCACGAGTGACAAGAGACGAAGCAAATCTGCGTTATCAGCGTCAATCTGTGTCTAAAAAATTTAAATCAAACAGTGTTAATCGGTGTAAATCCGTGTCTAAAAATGTGATTAAGAAACAGTGTCGATCTGTGTTAATCTGTGAAATCTGTGGCTTTATAATTTTTGAATCTCCGCGCTCTCGCCCGTCCCCGCGGAAGCGGGGGGCGTGCTCTGCGGTCAATCTTTTCACCCTTCTATCCGCTATTTCTATTTTCTGTGGGCGTACCTGAAGAACTTTTTTCTCAGCAACTGGGTATAAGGCCCGGGCTTGCCGTCACCGATAACTCTGCCGTCAATCTCGACAATGCCGATGACCTCGGCGGCCGTCCCGGTAAGGAAAAATTCATCGCAAATATATAAATCACATCTCGTCAGATTCTTCTCAACCACCTCAAGCTTCTCTTCCCTGGCTAATTTGATAACGATACCTCGCGTTATCCCTTCCAGCGCGCCTGCTTCAACCGGCGGTGTAAAAATCACGCCGTTCTTCACAATAAAAACATTGTCGGCCGTCGCCTCGGCAACGTAACCTTCGTGGTTATACATAATCGCTTCGGGCACGTCATTGTCCAGCGCCTCAATCTTGGCCAGAATGCTATTGAGATAATTCAAGCTTTTGACCTGCGGTGGAAGTGCCAGAGGATGATTGCGAACAGTCGTTGCACTGATTACCTTCATCCCTTTTTCATAAAGCTCCTCCGGATAAAGCTGAATGTTATCGGCTATGATAAATAATCGCCCACCCTCGCAGATGAAGGGATTCAGTCCCAGAGTCCCCACTCCGCGGGTCATCACCAGGCGGATATAGCCGTCAATAACGCCGTTAGCTTCAACGGTTTTCTCAACGGCGCTGATAAGTTTGCTTTTGCTCATCGGAACATCAAGGCGAATCACCTTCGCCGATTCATAAAGCCGCTTTATATGGGCTTCCAACTCAAATATCCTGCCGTTGTAAACACGAATACCCTCAAAAACCCCGTCGCCGTAAAGCAGACCATGGTCGAAAGCAGATATTTTAGCATCCGCCTCGTCAACAAGTTTATCGTCAAGCCAAACTTTTAGTGCCATAAAATCTCCTCGTATATCGTATAAATCCGAAGCACGAAACAATATCAAAATTCAAATGTTAAAATGACCAAAATATTCTAAATGCCCGCTTTCACACGTATAAGTTTTGAATTTTTGTCATTCGAATTTGTTTCGGATTTCGATATTCGAATTTCGGATTTACCCTTGGTATTTCGTGCTTCGTGCTTTTTATAGTTTCGTACTTTGTAGTTCCTATTTATCTTCCGCTAACCACTAATTCTTTATCCTGCCATCCGTTAATGTTACTATCCGCCCGGCCCTTTGGGCAATTCTTTCGTCGTGGCTCACCATTACAATTGTCTGGCCGGCCCGATTCAATTTTTCAAAGACATCTAAAATACCATTTCCCGTCGCAGAGTCAAGATTTCCTGTCGGCTCATCGGCCAAAACCACTCTCGGCTCATTCATCAAGGCCCTGCCGATTGCCACACGCTGCCTCTCTCCGCCCGACAGCTGATACGGCTTATGATTGGCCCGTTCACCCAAACCAAGCTGCACAAGCAATTCTCTCGCTCGGCTTTTTGCCCATCTGCGGCACGCAAACCAGCCAACCACGCTCCTTGAAACCATCACCGGCAGAAAAACGTTTTCTAACACACTTAATTCGTCCAATAAATGATAAAACTGAAAAACAAATCCGACCATTTTATTGCGAAATCTATTCAATTCGCCGCCACTAAACCGCCTCAAATCACGCCCGTCAAACGCCACAACGCCCTTATCCGGGCTGTCCAACGCACCTAATATATGCAGCAGCGTGCTTTTGCCGCTGCCAGAGGCCCCCACTATTGCAACAAATTCACCGCTCTTTACCGTCAAATCAACGCCTTTGAGCACCTTGACCTCTGTCGCACCCATTCGATAAGATTTATAAACCCCTTCGGCCCTCAATATAAAATCGTCTCTATTCATAATAATTTCTTTGCCGCTGATTTTAGTTTTTAGCCTTTAATTTTCTTTCATTTAATCTGCGTTCATCTGTGCAATCTGTGGCTAATTCTTTTTCCTTTTATAATTGCGTCACCTGCAAAGTCTCTATCGGTTTTTGCTTCGCCGCCTGCCAGCTCGGCACCAGTGCACCAACCAAACACGCGACTATCGCCGAAAGAATAATTACCGCCAGAACCTTCGCATCCACCTGGTTCGGAATATCTCCTATCGCATAAATTATCCTGTCCCACAACTGAAAGCCGAAACGCTCAAAAAGCCAATCTTCTATCCGGTTTATTTTCAGCAAAAACAACCAGCCGGCAAACACGCCAACGCCGGAGCCTAAAAGGCCCACTAAAAAAGCAAAACCCGAAAATAATATGATAATATTCACGTTCGAAACGCCTATGCTCTTTAAAATTCCTATATCTTTACTCTTATGGCTGATAATCATATAAAAAACAACAAGCACAATAAAAACAGTCGTAATCCCCACAAGTCCAAACATCACAGTCATCATCGTCTGCTCCTTTTCCATTGCTGCGATGAATGCACGTCTGTACTCCTTCCAGCTTTGCACGGTCACCTTCTCTAACAAGTACGCCTGCTTTTCGCCGGCCTTTTCCCGCTTAAAACTCTGCCACAGGGAATCGACTTCCTCACACCCGGCTTCAAGTCTCACATTCGGCTTGAACTTTATATGGATGGCACTGACTCTTTTGACAGGCCCCGCCATACCGCAAAGCAATTGCGCCTGTTCAAAAGGCAAATAAACCATCGAGCCGTCAACTTTCGCAATGTCGCTTCGTGAATAGTCGCTATAGTAGAAGCTTCTTGTGTTAACCAGCCCCAAGCCCGCTTTAGCCGGGACACCTTTTGCTGTCAGAGGAACACAACTTACAGAAACACATGCTTCATCAAGACGGCTGCTGTAAGAATACCGGCCCTTTGAACTACGCTCCGGCGCCAGTGCACTGCCTAACCTATGACCGACGTCAATTCCTAACACACAACCCAAAAGATTCGGGTCATAAATCGGCTCAAACGCTTTCGACCCATCGTCTTTACGGTAATGCAGCGTCTTGCCAAAACCGGTAGCCTGACTATGCCTGACCGCATCGAGGCCCATAATCTCCAGACCGAGGCCCTGCTCTGTCCAGCTCGGACTAACCAGGGCGTAGCTTTTAATCACAGGCGAGATTTCTTCAACAAAATCGCTCCGCTCCAATATCTTCACAAAATCCTCATAGTATGCAAAACCCACCAACGATTCGGTCCCGACAACGCAGTCCCCTACAAAACTATGATTCTTCTGCTTAAAATCAATCACCAGCCCCGTCAGCACCGTCATCACTACAACAACAATAAAAACGCAAATCGCAACCGCCAAAACGGCAAGATATGTTATGCGCCTTTTTACCAGGTACCTGAATGCAAGAATGATCTTGTACATTTTAATTAGTGTATATTATTGTCATTCCTGCGCAAGCAGGAATCTATCCACTATCCGTTTATTCGTACCTTAAAATCTCCACCGGCCTGGTCCTTGCCGCCACAATCGCAGGTATCAATGCTCCGATAGCCGCAGCTGCAACTGCGAACAATACAATAGGCAATGCCGAAGACCAATCAACCTCACTGGGTATCTTACTAAACATATACACGCTGCTTTTCCACAGCTTCAACCCAAAAATTATCCTTATCCACTCCTCAATCGTATTTATATTTTTTGTAACAGCGTACCCAAGAGCAACTCCTATCGCTGAGCCGATTATTCCAACGCAAGCGCCAAAACCGACAAAAATCAACGCCGCCGAGCTGCTCGCTGCCCCGCAGCTTTTTATTATTGCAATGTCCCTCTGCTTTAGTCTCACAATCATATAGAATATGCAAAAAACCAGAACAACCACACTGAAACTAACGACCCCGAATATCAATAACAGAACTCCCATTTGCTTTCGCAGTTCAGTCACATACTGGCTTTGCATCTGTTTGGCCGTCTTGACAGAGGTTTCTTTTATAAGATATGGACCCCAGCCAAGCTGCTCAGCGGCAAATACCTGCCACACCCCCCGAATCTGTGCCTTTGCCACATCCGCCTCTACGTTACCAGCAAGTTTAATTTGAATCTGGTCGGCAATTTGGCCGGCTTCATTCGGGTATAAAGTCTTTTGCAGTTCTTCTATGGGTAGATACACAAATTCCCTATCAAGGTAATAAACACCCGTAAAAACAATATCTGCAATCGTAAATTTTATGCCCCTCTTCTTAAACCTGCCTCCTGCTCCTCCCGTCTCCTCTTGCTTAGAATCCTCGATAACCGTCCCTGTAGTAAGGACAACCTGCTGGCCAACCATCCTCTCAACCGCGTCGAAATCATACTCATCTGTCTTTTCGTCGGGCGCC